>CAYYSH010000166.1:235-6863 GCA_964474265.1 uncultured Anaerolineales bacterium | reverse complement strand
CTTCGGGGCAAACATGAGTCGGCGGAATGATGAATCTTAGCGCGTAACGCCCCTGTCAATAACCAGTCGTCGGATTCTAACGACTTATCTATTGATAGCCGTCTTACCGTGTACTGAGGAAGGAGACTGACATGGCTGGAATATTAGGTGCAAGTTTCGCCATCTTTGGTCTGCTGTTTGTGCTGCTCACGCTGGCGTTCGTGTATTCAACGCGATACAAGAAAGTCGGCCCCAACGAGGTACTGGTCATCTCCGGCCGCAAGCACCGGATCACTAACCCGGTCACCGGTCAGACAGAAACTGTGGGCTTCCGCATCGTCAAGGGCGGGGGTACGTTTATCTGGCCAGTACTTGAACGAGTTGACGATCTGTCTCTGGAGATCATGACCATCGATGTGGTGACGCCGAAGGTTTACACGCTTCAAGGGGTCCCGGTCACCGTCGATGGCGTCGCGCAGGTCAAGGTCCGGGGCGATGATGTCTCGATCTTCACAGCGGCTGAACAGTTTCTAAGCAAGAGCCAGGACGAGATCCGCCAGGTGGCGCTCCAAACACTGGAGGGGCACTTGAGAGCGATTCTCGGCACGCTAACTGTCGAGGAGATCTACAAGGACCGTGATGCTTTTGCGCAACAGGTGCAGGAAGTGGCAGCCGGCGACCTGGCTAACATGGGCCTGGGCATCATCTCGTTCACAATCAAGGACATCCGTGACGATGAAGGCTACCTGGATGCGCTAGGTAAGGCGCGCACAGCCGAAGTGAAGCGAGATGCTGCCATCGGTGAGGCACTGGCTGCCCGCGATGCCAAGATCCGCTCAGCGCAGGCGGAGCAAGAAGGGGAGGAAGCACGCTTCCTGGCCCAAACCAAGATCGCCGAAGCAGAGAAAAACTTCCAGGTTCAAAAAGCGAAGTACGACGCTGAAGTGAACCGGCAGCGAGCCGAGGCCGAACTGGCTTACACTCTCCAGCAGGCAATCACTAACCAGAAAGTAAAGGCCGAGGAAGTTCAAATCGAAGTTGTCGAGAAACAGAAGCGGATCGAAGTTCAGCAGCAGGAGGCGTTGCGCAAAGAGAAGGAGTTGGAGGCCACTGTTCGTAAGCCGGCTGAGGCCGAACAGTATCGTATCGAAACTCTGGCGAGAGCCAAGCGGTTCCAGACTGAGACTGAGGCTGAGGGTCAGGCAGCAGCAGTACGCCGGGTCGGTGAAGGCGAGGCCGAAGCTGAGCGGGCTCGGGGTCTAGCCCAGGCCGAGGTCGCCAAGGCGAAAGGTCTGGCCGAGGCCGAGGTCATCCGACAGCAAGGCCTGGCAGAAGCTGAGGCGAAGGCCAAGAAGGCAGAAGCCTGGGCGATGTACAATCAGGCAGCCATCATTGAGCAATTGCTCGCTGGCCTGCCGGAGCTAGCCAGCGCTGTTGCCCAGCCACTGGCAAAGACCGATCGCATCGTAGTTATCGGTGGGGACAGTGCCAGCGGCGCCGGCACTTCCCGGATCACGCGTGACGTGACGGAGATTATCGCGCAGGTGCCGGCAGCGGTAGAGGCACTCACCGGTATCGACATTATCGGCACGATTCAGGACCTGCCGGCACTCAAACGAACGGCCGGCGATGGCACACCGTCAACGGGAAATCCGGGGAAGAGTGAAGCCGACGAAGAATAGAGTCAGCTAACCTGGAAGGCGTGTGGCGAAAAAACGTGAAACGTGATGCGCTGCGAGACGGTGGCATCACGTTTTACGTTTCGAGCCGGCACCTTGTCTGCCCGTCTTCCGGAGCCAACCTTCTCCGGTGCCTGCTACACTGTCAGGCAGGCCTCTTTGGGGCGAGGGACCCTACCGGCTAGCGAGGTATGAAATGACGTAGGCAAACGCCATACTGACGGCAACCAAACCGCTTAGTACATAGAAAGCAATCTGCTTCCAATCACGTTGCTTCCTTTGCGTGCGCTTTTGACGTCGCCGGCGTGGAAGCGACATAGTGCACCTCCTTTCAATCTTGCCCAAGAATTATAGCATGAGCGTAAGTCTTCGCCAAGAAAACGCTCAATGGTGCAGAATCTTGCTCAGGAATTGTTTCGTGCGTTGATGTTCCGGATTCTCGAAGAACTGTCTTGGCGTCCCTTCCTCCACGACCTGGCCTTCATCCATAAAGATAATACGATCAGCCGCCGCGCGGGCAAACCCCATCTCGTGGGAAACAACCATCATCGTCATACCATCCCGAGCCAGGTCAAGCATCACGTCCAACACTTCCTTGATCATCTCCGGGTCTAGCGCC
Organism: uncultured Anaerolineales bacterium; assembly: GCA_964474265.1. Lineage (GTDB taxonomy): Bacteria > Chloroflexota > Anaerolineae > Epilineales > JAANWY01 > CAYYSH01. Next base: position 4,586 of record CAYYSH010000166.1, on the reverse strand, counting down.
GAGGTTGGCTCATCAAACAGCATAACCTTTGGGCTCATAGCCAATGCGCGAGCAATGGCCACCCGCTGTTGCTGGCCGCCGGAAAGCTGAGACGGGTAGCTGTCCGCTTTCTCAGGAATGCCGACTTTAGCCAGGAGTTCATGGGCGATCTCTTCTGCTTCTGCTTTGTCGCGCTTGCGCACCACCCTCTGAGCCAGGGTGATGTTCTCCAGAGCAGTGAGGTGTGGGAAGAGGTTAAATTGCTGAAACACCATACCAACTTCAGCCCGCACCTCGTTGATGTTCACCTTGCGATCAGTAATATCTATCCCGTCGATGATAATCTTACCCGAGTCTACTTTCTCCAGCCCGTTTACGCAACGGAGAAGGGTGCTTTTGCCCGACCCGCTTGGCCCGATAATTACCAGCACCTCGCCACGGTGAACAGAGGCGCTGACGCCACGGAGGGCTCTTACAGTGTTGTTGAAGGTTTTGGATACGTTCTCGATCCGAACGATTGGCTCCTCGTTCATTTGCCGGCTGACATTCTCCGTTCTAGAAATTTTACACCCACAGACAGGAGTAGAGTCATTGACAGATAAAGAAATGTGACAGTGTTGTAGGTTTCGAAAGTTCGAAAGGTTCGAGCACGGTTCAGCTTGGCCAACTGGGTAAGCTCGCGAACAGCCAGCGCGGATACCAGAGACGAGTCCTTCAGCATTGCAATAAAGTCGTTGCCCAGCGGCGGCAAGACCCGGCGGATGGCCTGTGGCAGAACAACATAGCGCATAGCTTGCCAGTAGGACATGCCAAGCGAGCGTGCCGCTTCCATCTGGCCCCGCTCGATGGACTCAATGCCGGCCCGGAACACTTCGGCCTCGTAGGCCCCATACCCCAACGCCAGGCCGACGATCGCGCGAAACAGCATACTGACTCCCTGGATGTTTATGCTCTCCAACGAGCGGCCAATAGACACGAGAGTGCCGGCGGACGTATGCTGCACAAGAAAGCTGCCGGCCCCGTTCATCGCTGAGACCGCAAGAGGAACGAGGACAAAAGCAACATACAGCAATTGGACCAGCAGAGGCACGCCTCGAACAACTTCCACGTAGAAGGTTGCAATATTATAGACGACCACATTGTCAGAAACGCGCCCGAACCCGGTGATTAATCCTAACACAAGAGCTATGGCGAACGACACGACCGTCAGGAAAATAGTGATCTTGAGCCCTTCGGCCAGAAAAGTGAAGGTGTCCCTGTATGTTGCGGAGTTCAAAATCGAATAAGTAATATAGATGCCGATGAGAACGATCACGAGAGCCCACCACGGTACCCGCTCGAGGGCTCGCGTCCAGGGAGCTGCTTTTGACTCCCGTCTGGCTACTGCTTCGCCAACTGCCAAACTAGGTCTGCCTCCTCATGATGATATTCCTGTTCACAGCGAGGGTCCGTGCGAAAATGTCAGGGCGACCTCTGACCGGGCCAAGCAACACAACCGGATGCTGGTCCAGCAACCGAGGATATGATCGGCGCGCTGTGTGACTTGCTATGAGTACTCTGGAACAGAGTGGGGAGGAGCATGCGCTCCTCCCCACGAAAGAGCCCTATTACGATTCGGGCTCAAACCACTTCTTGTTGAGACTTTCAAGCGTGCCATCAGCTTTCATCGATTCCAGGGCGGCATTGACCGGCGCGATCAGCTCGCTGCCAGGCGGGAACACAAACCCTAGAAACTCTCCGCTGGTCACGTCGGCTGCCATCTTCAGCTTGCCCGGGTTCTCCCGCATGAACCCGACCGCTGCCACCTTGTCGATGATCACGGCGTCCACATCACCCGTCATCAAGGCCGCCACCGGCGTGTCAAAGGTGTCGAAGCTCTTCACCCGATCTTCGCCCACGAGCTCGATCGCGGTGTTCTCGTTGGTCGTCCCAAGCTGAACGCCGACGACCGCGTCCGAGTTCACCAGCGAGTCCTTGTCGGTGATTCTCTCCTCGTCGGCGCGGACCAGGATCACCTGCCCGTACTCCAGGTACGGGATCGAGTAGTCGATGATCTTGTCCCGCTCTTCGGTGATGGTGATGCCGTCCGCTGCCACATCGTACTGGCCGGCCTGCATGGCCTCGAACAGGCCCTCCCATGCGGCCTCCACAAACACTGGCTGACAGTTCAGGCGCTTGCAGATCTCCCGCCAGGCGTCGTAGTCCCAGCCGCCAGGCTCGTTCGTCGCCTCGTCGATAAAGTTGAACGGGGGATACGCGTTCTCTACGGCGATTCGCACCTCCCGACCGCCCAGGTCCGGCAAGCCACCAGCCGCCGGCGCTTCAGTCGGGGGAGGTGCCGGGGGTTGTGTGGGAGCCGGCGCTTCAGTCGGCTGCGCTGCCGGCGCTCCGCCGCCTGCACACGCTGCCAACAACACCAATACGGCCACCATGCTCAGGATGAGTAGCAGTTTCTTCACTTCTCCTCTCCTCCTTCTTTAGATCGAGAGACAGTACGGATGTGAGGGTCGTTGTGTTTATTATAATACAGCCCGGACGTAAGTCAAGGCTTGAAGCTCACATTCGTGCCTGGCTGTAGACGAGAAGAGATACAGAGGCCGTAAAGCCTGCACGGGAGATTGCGCGATGGGAATCCACGCGGTCGGATGCAAAACAGGATTGCGGACAGACGGACTCAATACAAGAACATTGGCTTGCCCAACATGCTGGCAACCTTTGGTCGGTACGATTCGACATCGTACAACTCGTCTACGTCGACCTGCTTCACACTCTTGGCGACCGTATTGGCCGGCACATGGGTATATTCCCCATCTCTCAGCGCCACCATCCGCCCTGTGCGCCCCTGTTCTACCAGGTCCATCGCCAGATTCGCGAAAGAAATGGCAACCATCCGATCCAGGGCATCCGGTGCGCCTGAACGCATCAGATACGCCAATTGCTGGTAGATGGTGTTTTCGCCAGTCAGCTTCTTGATTGCTTCACTGGTGATAGCACCGATGCCGCCCAGTTTCCGATGGCCGAAGGCGTCTTCCTCGCCGTACTGCACACGTTTCGCACCAATCATGTGCGCGCCTTCGGAAATAGTCATGATGGCGTAGTTGCTGGGATTATTGCGCTTGTCCTCCATCAGCAACTCTGCCAGTTTCTCGGGATCGAAAGGCACCTCGCTGATAATCACGCGGTCAACTCCAGAGAGGTAGCCGGCGATGAGGGATGTCTCACCGCAATATCGTCCAAACAGCTCGACGATACCAATTCGCTCATGAGAACCAGCCGGCGTCCGGAGCGCTGTGATAAAGTCGACACTTCGCGTGACTGCGGTCGAGAAGCCGATACAGTAGTCAGTCCCAAAGACATCGTTGTCCATCGTCTTCGGGATGGAAACCACAGGGAAGCCCTCATCATGCAGACGCGCGCCATAGCCCAACGTATCGTCACCACCAATGGGGATCAAGGTGTCGATCTCAAGCCTCTCAAGAACTCGCAGGATATGCTCCGTGTAGTCCCGCGTCCCCTTCTCAGTCTCCTTGTAGCCGGCATCCCCCAGAAACTCCGGCGCATCCGAAGGTTTCACGTTGCTCGGATTGGTGCGCGACGTGTGGAGATAGGTGCCACCAGTTCGATCAATGGTCCGGACCATGTTCTTGGTCAGAGGCCGGGCGAGATGACTCTGATCCTCATCACTATCTGGGTTGTAGTAGAGCAGGCCGGCCCATCCCCGCCGGATGCCGATTACGCGATAGCCGTCATCAATGGCACGGTAGACGAGCGTCTTGATGCACGGGTTCAACCCTGGAACATCCCCACCCCCCGTAAGAATACCAATTGTTCGACTCACGCGTTTCCTCCTACCATTACTGATAAAATCTTGAGTCAAGTATCTGAACCCGGCTCGCGATGGCGGGCCGAGTGTGCGTTACGTATGAAAAAAGGACACCTGACTATACTATCGTCATTGGGTGCCCGCTTCGTGTCTCTAATTTTGTAGTGACGCCATCGTCAACTACTGTATTTGTAAACGAGATTTTAGCATAGAAGGGTACGGGTTACAAATCCTCAAAAAATGTCGGAAGTCATGGACGAACCACTCCCCTTCAGGAGATGGCCGGGCGTGTGGGTCGGACGGCACCGCCGGCCAACACGGGGCCGTCCACGCACAGCAGCAGCCCGTCGTGTTCGCAGGAGCCACACAGGCCAATGCCACAGCGCATGTAAGCCTCCCAACTGAGTTGCGCCGGCACGCCGTATTCCTGGCACAATCTGTCCAGAGCGATCAGCATGCCATGGGGGCCACAGGCGTAGAGGGTATCGACCTGGCCGGCAGCCAGCACGGGCTCAACGGCCTCCGTAACCAGCCCCCGCTGGCCGGCTG
>CAYYSH010000166.1:0-225 GCA_964474265.1 uncultured Anaerolineales bacterium | reverse complement strand
CTCGGTGAAGCGCCGGATGAACAGCAGCTCATCCGCTGTACGCGCGCCGACCGCGATGGTGATCTGGCAGCCATGCTGGAGTGCCCGGCGGGCCAAAAAGTCCATCGGGGCCACCCCGTACCCACCGCCGACCAGCAGCAGACGCTGGCCGGCAATCTCGAAACCGTGCCCGAAGGGACCCCGGAACCACAGACGGTCGCCGGCCTGCCGCTGGTGGAGCAGCGT
>CAYYSH010000165.1:0-6895 GCA_964474265.1 uncultured Anaerolineales bacterium | reverse complement strand
TGCCGTCGGCCCGTAAGCCGCCTCCGCGGCGATGATCGCTCGTTCCAGCAGGCGATCCAGCCGATGCAGGGCCGGCAGCAGGGTGACAAGCGGCGGTTCGCCGCTCAGTTCCGCCCCATCTGGAAACCCGGCTTCAGTCTCTTCAACCATTGCTTTATTCGCCAACGCAATCCCAGTCTCACGCCCATCTGGAGCAGATATGGTTCAATAAAGGCCCCAATTTCATCCAGGTCTTTCAAGTAACGTCGCTGTCCGCTGGACACATGCTCTATCACACCGCGCCATTTCGGCAGCACACCTTCGAGTTCTCGAGGCTCGCACCAAATGCGGATAATAAACACATTCGTCTGCTTCTCAAATGACGCCATCCGCCGGCTACCTCAAGAACAATCGAATCCGGCCAGTCATTTCTACTCCCATCCCCCCACAGCATGCGACGTTCACAAGAAAAAATGCTGCTATCAAACGACAGCAGCATTATAGTCCGTTGGTCTCACGCCGGCATCACATTTGCATCACACCAGTCTCAAAAAAGCAACTTTTTCGTCGCATAACCGTATCTTCTCAATAACCCGAGGTAGGAGCAGGCCTTGCGCCTGCCCAGCGGGGCGACCGCAAGGGATCACCCCTACATTTTCAAAAGATACGCATAACCGATCAAAATTCCGCCAGATAGATGCTCCCTGGTCAGTCCCCCGCCAGCCGTTCGACGAGTCGAATGGCGTGTTGGAGCTGTTCCTGGGCGTTGGCGAAGCTGTGCATCGCCAGGCGGAGCTGCTGCAACGCCTGCTGTAGGCTGGCCGGCTCCTTCACAACGGTATATTGCCCCTGGCCGTTGCCGGCCTCCGGCACGATCTGGGCATACAGGGCCTGGGTTTCTTCCATCGGCGGGATGCCCAACTCCGCGGCCAGGATCTCGCGGCAGGTCTCATACTGCTGAACGGCCAGCGCCCGCTGGCCGGCCTCCAAATACAGCCGCATCATCTCGCGGTGGATTTCCTCCCGCAGCGGGTCCAGGGCCAGAATCTTGTGGCCATACGAGAGGCTTTCGTTGTACACACCGTGGTGTTTATAGTAGCGCATAAGGTAGGACAGACCATTCAGGTACAGCAGCCGCATTCGCTCCCGCTCCCGCAATGCCCAGTCGTCGTAAAAGCCCTCCAACAATTCACCCCGGTAAAGCTGCAAGGCATGCTCGATCATGTGCACGTCGGACTTGCCAAGTGCGTCAAAAGGCCTGGCCAACACCTGGCCGACCCGCTCTTCAAAGATCGCCACATCCAGCCAGTGGTTGCTCGCCTGGTTGAAGCCGACCTCGCCAGCCGGCGTTGTCACCAGGTACGTCCCGCGACAAACGCCCTCCGGCTCTAATGCGCAACGCAGCCGCCACAGCGCCGTGCTCAAACAACCACGCGCGCGGTCCTCGCTGCGATCACCCCAGAAAAGGCCGGCCAACATCTCTCGAGGATGGACACGATGCCGGTACAGAAGTAAATAGGCCAGCAACCCCTGCCCCATACGGGGCAATTTGAGCTCGGATGGCTGATCGTCGTAAACTATTCGAACCCCCCCGAACAGAGAAACACGCAATACACTCATCCAGGCACTCCCTTCACCACTCCTGAGGTAGATCCGCTTCCCGGCAGGCAGTTGAGTACTCTCCTGTGCCATTGTAGCCTAACACAACCAGCTTATTTTCTGCTTAAATTGCTCACTAAGATTATAAACATCGACGTTCAAGAGAGCACGGTGAGGCAGGGAGCACCTCCATAGCTTATCATAAAGACCAACAGACCACAATCGTTCTCTGGGATGAAACAGGAATGATTTTGCAGGCCAAAATAGAACTAGTTCCAGGGTGACAGGGACTAGGTCTTCTGAATCTGACCTCAGGAACAACGACTGAAAACGGGGTTGCCGGCTCTGAAGAAAGCACCAGCCGTCTGCTGGGGGCCGGCAGACGGCTGGTTTGGGCACAAGGTTGAGAGAGGATTAGCCCGTCTACGGATGACCGTTGTCACCCAGTGGTTGCGGTTCACCACCTTTGTAGTGACCGGTCACAACCAGGGTGCCCGGGTTCTTGATCCCTGGCACGCGCTGGATCTGCTCGACAACCACCTTGCCCAGCTCCTCGTTCGCGCCGACACGCACGGCCGCAATCACGTCATAAGGCCCGGTGATGACGTCAGCCCAGCGGACACCCCGAGGCCGGCCCTGCTCATCCTCGTAGGTCAGCGCAGAGACGGCCGCAGCGACCTCCGCAGCCTTTCCCAACTCGGTCTTGATCAACACAAATGCGACCGTGTCCTGACGGTCTATAAAAATAGCACCCATGTTTTCCTCCTCATCACTACTCACATGCTAACTCGGCGATTTGCATCTCAGCTTGTGCCAGGTACGGTCGTGCCCGAATTTGATGGAAGGTCTCCTGCGCCGCAAGCAACTGCTCACACGCGCGCCCCCGATCACCCTCCTGCCCACGGTTTGCGTACGCCGCACCCAGCTCCAGGCGTGTCTTACCAACCTCTGCCGGCAGGTTAGCGCGCTCCAGGAACTCCAGACTCCGTTCCAGATGCGACACCGCATCCTCCCACCGACCCTCAAGAGAATGTAAGATCCCGCAGCAACGGTGCCAGAGCCCAAGAAAACCGTCCGATGGTTCCCTGCCAGCATATTCCAGGGCGAGTTGTGCCTTTGCCTGAGCCTTGTCAAATTGACCCTCTCTCGCATCAAGGCGAGCCATGCACAAATAGATCTGAGGGGCAAACCGGAGGTGCTGAGTCTCCTGGCTCAGGCGCTCGGCTGTCTCCAGATGCCGGCGCGCCTCCTCCAACTGCCCAACCCCGATGTAAGCCGAGCCAAGCGTCCAGTGCGCAGCAATGATTCGCGCTGCCATCCCTGACGCCTCTGCCAGAGGCAGGGCCTGCTTCATCTGCTCAATGGCTAACTCCCATTCGCCCTGATCCAGGTACAGCTCAGCCTTTGTGGTCAGCAGCAACGCTTCGTCACGCGTATCGCCAATCCGCCGGGCAATCTTGAGACCTTCGTCGAGATATTCCAGCGCCCGATCCATCTCACCCCAGAGTCGATAGCTGTCGGCGACGTTGTTGCATGCCTGCGCTGTCCGGGGCAAATCACCCAGGTCTCGATAGAGATCCAGACTACGCTGGTGATGATCGCACGCCACCTCAAGCTCACCCCGACGCTTCGCAATGATACCCAGAACACGGTTGGCATCAGCCAGTCCCCGAACGTCATCGATCTTGCGGGAAATTTCCAGACTCGCCCTGGCGTGCTCCATGGCTTCATCCAACAGCCCCCTGGAGATGAGCAAATACGAGAGCTTGGCATGAACACGGCTGGTCTCTGCCAGGAGAGGAAAACCGCTCAGGCGCTCCAGGGCAATTTCATAGTGGTTCTGAGCCTCAAGCAGATCCCCGCGGAGTAGATGCACGTCAGCAATTTTGCGCGCCCCTCGGGCACGATCCTCGTCTGACTGAGCCAGGGCCAGGAACGCCATGTAGTGCTCAAGCGCGTCATCGTGACGCGACAGATCCTCGAGATAAGCATCTCCCAGTCGCTCGTGAATCGCGTGAAGTTCGACGGCCTGCTCGGGTGCCACCGCTTTCATCGCGTTCTGAAGGGCCTTCTGATAGAAATCGATGGCCTCCAGGCTTGCACCCAGCCGGCGGGCCCGATCACCAGCCAGAAGCAGATAGTGGACGGCTCTGTCCGCCACGCCGGCCTCAACGTAGTGGTGCGCCAGGTCCTCGACCGTGCCGACACCCAGCCGCTCCATGCTCTCCGCAATCTGTGCGTGCAGTTGCCGGCGTCGGACCGTATTCAGTTCCTCATACAGCACTTCGCGAATCTTGTCGTGGTCGAAGTCGTACCGGCCATCCTCGCCCTCGCTGAGCAATTGACGTCGCTCATACGTCTCGATGGCCGCGAGCAGCGCGTCGCCTTCCGCGCCGGTGGCGGCCCGTAATAGCTCGAACTCAAAGGGCCGGCCAATGACGGCCGCAGCCGCCAGCCAGTCCTGCTCACTCGGGTTCAGCCGCGCGAGGCGATCCAGGGTCACTTCCCGCACCGTCTCCGGCAGCATCAACTCCTGGTAGCTCTCGGTGATTTCGTCGTAATCCGTGCGCCATCGGCCTGAGGAATCGATCCAGATCACCCCAGCCTCAAAAAGCGCCCGCAAGATCTCGACCAGGTAGAACGGATTGCCTTCAGTCTCGTCGTACAGGCGTCGAGCAAGACGCACGCCGCTTTCAGGAGAGCCGGCCATCTGCCCGAGCAATGCCGCTATCTCGCCTGGCAACAAAGGCCGCAGCTCGATTTCCGTCAGCAAGTCCGCCTGAGCCAGGTCGCGCCGCAGCGCATAAATGGGATGGCCCCGATCGATGTCCTCGGGTCGATACGTGGCCACGAAGAGGTGAGCCACACCCCAACCTGCCGTTCGAACCACATACTGGAGCAAGTCCAGCGTCGAAGAGTCGGCCCACTGCAAATCTTCAAAGATCACCACGGCTGGGCGATCGCCGGCTGTCAGACGCAGGCACTGCGCAAGGCCCTCTCGCACACGCTGGCGTTCCTGCTCAGGTGGTACAGGTTGGTGTGCCGGCATCGCCGGCGATAACTTGTGGAGGTGAGGGATCAGCGGTGCCAGGACTGGGAGGAACGGCTCCAACTGGCTCACAACCTCGCTCCCGCGCCGTTTCGGCAGGTACGCGTTCGACAATTCCAATACCGGTCGGTATAGCAGACCGCTTTCCATCTCGTAGGAGCGCGTCTGGAATACCTGGACGCCTTCGCGGCTGAGCTGCGCCCGAAACTCGGCCACGAGCCGGCTTTTGCCCACACCGACCTCGCCACGGATTAGCACAAAATGGGGATGGCCGGCCAGCACCCTCTCCCAGGCACCACGCAAGACCGCCATCTCGCGATGCCGGCCAACAAACGGAGTCCGTAAGGTGGGAAATGCGCCGAATGTGCGCGGCGGCGCAGCAGGATGAGGTTCGGCGAGCTCAAGTGTGCTATGGAGAATCGCATCACGGAGTGCCAGCGTCTGGGCAAGAGGCTCGACACCCAGCTCATCAGCCAGGACCTGCCGGCAGCGGTCAAACATTGCCAGGGCTGCCGCCCGGTCGCCACTCATGTAGTAGTACCGCATGAGGCGGCGGTAAATCCGCTCCCGCAGGGGATCGCGTTCCAGGATCTGCTGACAGGCCTGAATCGCCGCGGAGAAATCGCCAGATTCGAGGAGCAACTGGGACTGACGCTCCAGCAGATCCAGATAGAGTTCGAGCAGCCGGTCCCGCTCCGCGATTGCCCAGTCGGCATAGGGCTCTTCGGGGAGATAGTCACCCCGGTAGTGGGTCGCCGCCTCGCGATAATGCGCCAGAGCTGCAACCCGATCGCCGCGCTGTTCAGCCCCGACTGCCTGCCTGTAGTGCGCCTCAAACTCGTCCGCGTCCACCCAGCAATCGCGCGAGAGGTCCAGCCGATAACCAGGCGGATGAGTCAGCAGGAAGCGGGAATCAGCCGGCCGCCTCAGCCCCGGCTCCAGGACACGTCGGAGATTGCTGATAGCCACCTGGAGACTGTTGCGCGCCGAATCCAGAGACAGGTCAGGCCACAACCACTCGATGAGTTGGTCCTGAGAGAGAACACGGTTCCGATATGTCAGTAGAATCGCAAACAGCGAACGAGTCTTCTGGGTCTTCCAGGCTGTCGGTGGAACTGCCTCATCATCCCGCCACACCTGGAAGCCCCCGAGCGTCTGGATGTGGAGTCGGGACATTGCCGCCTACCGATCGCCTGGGGACCCCCCTGTTTTGAGGAGAGCAAAGAGCTGAGCACCGAACGCTACAATTGTAACACTGCCTCTTTGTAGGGTCAAACGATGAGTCCACGACTTTGACCCATGCTCTCGGACATGGTATACTTGGTAACTTGGAATTGTTGACAAGTATCTGGTGTGGGAGTTCTCATTCATGAAGTATCATATCTGGACCATCGGCTGCCAGATGAATGTGGCAGACTCGCAGCGGATGGGATCGGAATTGGAGAAGCTGGGGTACCGCTGGACCGAGCGCGCGGAGGACGCGGATGTCATCGTCCTTAACACGTGCGTTGTTCGGCAACAGGCTGAGGAGAAAATCTACGGCCGGCTGACCTCACTCAAGCCTCTGAAGGAACGGGCGAACCCGCCAGTCATCGGTCTGATGGGATGCCTGGTGGGGGTGAAGGATCCCACACCACTGCGCAAGCACTTCCCGTACGTGGATGTGTTCATCCCGCCCTCGGAGCCGAAGCCGTTAATTGACTTCTTAAAGGCTGAGAAATTCGATGAAATCGCGCGGCAGGAAGAAGACAGGCAGATCCGCCGGCGCTACGGGATGCAGGATGAGGATCTGGTGCTGCCGGCCCACGAGCGAGGCCGGCTGGTTTCAGCACACGTACCCATCATTTACGGCTGCAATCACGTTTGCACCTTCTGCATCATTCCTTACCGGCGCGGAACCGAGCGCAGCCGCTCAGTCGGCGAGATCGCTGCAGAGGTGCGATCTCTGGTCTCCCAAGGGGTGAAGGAAGTCACCCTGCTCGGTCAGATCGTGGATCGGTACGGTTATGACGTCCCCGATGGACCACGCCTGGCCGATCTGCTACGTGTCATTCACGACATCGAAGGGCTGGAGCGCATTCGCTTCTTGACCTCTCACCCCAGCTACATGAATGACCGGCTGTTGGAGACGGTGGCCGAGTTACCGAAGGTCATGGAGCATATCGAGGTGCCAATCCAGGCCGGCGACAACGAAATTCTGAAGCGCATGAAGCGCGGCTACACCCGCGAAGAATACTGCGAGTTGGTCTACAGGATCCGTGAGAAGAT
>CAYYSH010000164.1:0-6899 GCA_964474265.1 uncultured Anaerolineales bacterium | reverse complement strand
ACGCAGACCCAGCCGCCAACCTGGCCTGGGCGTTAGGTATTCCGCCAGAACTTCAGTCGCAACTGGAACCTATCGCCGGCATGGCGGACCTGATCGAGGAGCGGACAGGAGCGCGCCCTGGCGTCCCCGGAGCCTTCTTTCGCCTCAATCCGCAGGTGGACGACCTGCCTGAGCGCTTCAGCGTCGTCCACCGGGGGATACGGCTGTTGCAACTGGGCACGGTGAAGCACGGCGGCCAGGGCTGCTTCTGCGCTGAGCATGCGCTGCTGCGGGCTCTGGTGAGCCATCTTTTGCTGCGCCGCGATGAGGTGGTCATCATGGACATGGAGGCCGGCGTGGAGCATCTAACACGCGGCACAGCCCAGGGGGTGGACGCCTTCGTGGTGGTTGTGGAGCCAGGCCGGCGCAGCCTGGTCACCGCCGGCGCTATTGCCGGCCTGGCCACCGATCTGGGTCTCCAGCAGATCTGCCTGGTGGGCAACAAGGTGCGAGGGGAGGAGGATCGGGCTTTCATCGTTGCTCATGCGCCGCCAGACGCTCCTGTCATAGGGTATCTGCCGGCTGACCCTGCCGTCGTCGAGGCTGACATGCGTGGTGTGGCAGTCTTCGACGCTGCACGTGGATTGGTGGAAGAGGCTCAAGCCATCGCTGCCATCTTGGAGGGGCTGGCTGCTACTTGATGCCTGAGTGCAGGAAGCTCTGGATAAAGCGGCGTTGGAATACAAGAAATGCCAGAAAGAGAGGGGCAGCCACCAACAAGGTGGCCGCCATCAGCAATGGCCATCGCGCCCCGATTTCACCAAGTTGAGTGAAACGCACTAACCCCACGGTCAGAGGCCGGCTTTGGTCACTGAGAGTCACCACCAGCGGCCACAAAAACTCATTCCAGTGCCAACTCACGGATGACAACCCGAAAGCGACCAGCGTGGGCGTCGAGGGCGGCAGATAGACGTGGCGCAGCAACTGCCACCAGGTGCAGCCATCGATGATGCCGGCGTCTACCAGATCGCGCGGCACCTCCAGGAACGCCTGGCGCATCAAGAACGTGCCAAAAGCTGAACCGAAGTAGGGGATGGCCACAGCGAGTCGCGTATCGAACAGGCCCAGCCGGCGAATGGTGGCGAAATTCGGTGCCAGCAGTGCCGTGGTCGGGATCATCAATTGCAGAAGAATGAAAAAGAATAGCACCCGCTGACCGCGAAAGCGGTAGTGGGCGAATGCGAAACCAGCTAACGTGATGGTGACGAGTTGTACCCCAAGAATCGTCAACACGATGACGATCGTGTTGATGTAGTATCGGTCGAAGGGTGCCAGGGACAAGGCCCGCAGATAGCTCGCGATGGTGACTGTGTGGCCGAACCAGACGTCGCCTCGTCCCAGCGGATCACCCTCCGGGCGGAAAGATACCACAATCGCCCAAACCACGATGGAGGCCCAGCCGGCTGCCAGGACCACTGTCAGAAGCGAGACCAGTCCGCTCGTAAGCCGGGCGAGTGAACCCTTGGGCGAAACACCGCTAGCGAACATCAGGCCCCTCCCGCCGCTCTGACAGGACAAAGTTGGTGACTGTGAAAACCAGCAGGGAAGCGATCAGCACCACCGTGATCGCGGCCGATCGCCCGACGTCCAGGTACTCGAATCGAACCTGCCACAGCCAATAAAGCAGCACCGTGCTGGCATTGCTGGGTCCACCCTGGGTCAGGACGAAAATGTGGTCCACGGTCTGAAAAGCACCGATGAACGCAACGGTGGAAATGAACAGTGTGCTCCGACGGAGAAGGGGGAACGTGAGATACCACAACTGTTGCCACCAGTTGGCACCATCCAGCGCTGCTGCCTCAAAGACGTCGGAGGGGAGGTTTTGTAGACCGGCCAGGTAGAAAATCATGTAGTAGCCGGCGTTCTTCCAGATGGCGACGATCATCACCGAGAGTAGAGCCAGGTTGGGGTTGGCGGTCCAGTTTTGGGGACCCCGATAGCCAAAGAGCTGCAAACTGGTGTTGAACAGACCGTAATCTGGCGTAAAGAAGAACATCCAGATTGTGGCTGCGCTCACCATCGGCAGAATCGTGGGGTAGAAAAACGCCAGACGGACCAGGCCGATGCCACGCAGCCGGCGATTCACCAGCAGCGCCAGTGCAAAAGCCAACGCGATGCTAATCGGCACAGTGCCGATAACGTACAGAGCCGTATTGGCCAGGACCTTGTGGAAATCGGCGTTCGCGAAGAGATCAGCGTAGTTACCCAGGCCAACAAAAGCCGGCTCCCGGAAACGAGCGATGTTTAGCCGCTGTCGAAAGAAACTCTGATAGAGAACGCGCAGGGTCGGCCAGGCTGTGAAGAGGCCGACGAAGATAGCCGTAGGCAGAATAAGCAGGTACGGCAGAAGCGACATCTGTCGCTTGCGCCTGGATACACGGACAGTCACAGGCCAAACTCCTGGGTGGGGGAGGTCGTGTAGCGCCGTTTGCCCCAGGGCATCTGGTTTGTGAGCGCAGATGCCCTGGGGCGAGACGGAATACTTACTTGAATGGCTTCAAAGCCTCATCCGCCTCTTGTTGCGCAGCAGCCATTGCCTCGGCCGGTGACATTTCGCCGTTGTAGGCTGCCTGGAGGTACTTGTGGAAGATGTTGCGCACCTCGCCAAGGTCTTGGACCGAAAGTTCAGCGCCGGCATACTGCAAGGCGTCGCGGATGATACCTGCCTGCGGTACTTCAGCGAGATACTCCTGCATGGCCTGGGTTTCATAGGCTGCCCGACGGTTGGCGATGTAGCCGGTGTTGATGCTGAAATCGGCCACATTCTCAGGCCGGGTCAGGAACTGGATGAACTTCCAGGCCGCGTCCTGTTGTTCTTTGGGGGCACCTTTGAGGATGTAGAGGTTGCCGCCACCCGGTACTGTCGCGTACGTCCCTTTCTCTTTGCCGGGCAATGGCATCACGCCGACCTCGAAGTCGGCCTGTTTGAGGATGCCGGCCAGACTTCCGCTTGAGTGGACAATCATCGCTGTCTGCCCACTGGCAAAGTCCGATGGTGCCTGGCCCCAGACGGACTGCACGCCCTCTGGCATAGCCTGATACTTGTGTGACAGGTCAATGTAGAATTGCTCGGCTTCAATTACTCGAGGGTCATTGAAGTAGACCGTGGTGTCATCGCCGACAATGTTCTGTCCATTGCCGATAGCCAGCGGCTGGAAGAGCCAGTATGGCCAGCCAGAAGGATATTCAATCCCCCACCGGGTCACCTGGTCGCCCTCGCGGGCGGTCAGTTTTTGTGCGGCTTCAGCCCATGCTTCCCAACTGTCGGGGGGCTGAAGGCCGGCCTCCTCAAAGAGATCCTTGTTGTAGTAAAGCACCACCACGCTGCGCTGGAACGGAATGCTCCAGATTTTGCCATCGTACCGTGAGTTGGCCAGGAAAGCGGGGAAAAAGTCGTCCAGGTACGCCTCTCCATCAGGCATGGCGTTAATGTAATCGTCCAGGGGAATAATGTAATCGCCATTGACCAGGTCGTACAAATCGGTGGCCAGCATCACAGCCAGGGCCGGCGGCTGACCACCTCCTTCGATGGTCGTCTGGATCGTCGTTTTGACGTCCGTGTAGCCGCCGGAAAACACAGGTTCCACGGTGATGCCAGGGTTTTCGGCCTGGAACCTGTCTGCATAACCCTGCAGAATCTTGGCAATGGGCGCATCGACGGCAACAGGGTAAAACACCTGGATTGTCACCGGTGCTGTGGTCGCAGTAGCCGCAGGCGCTGCCGGCTGAGTTGGTGCGGTAGCTGGTGCCTGCGTCGGTTGCACTACACAGGCACTGAGTAACACGACCAGCGCCAGCAGAAACGCAAGGCCTAGGACGAGTCTTGATCGCATGAAATTCTCCTTTCGAAACAGTGGATTGGACATGACGGAAGTGGGGGTGTATTATTGCAGCTTACGGACGCGTTGTCAAGTAATCACAGTTGGCGAGGGTGAGGCATGCCTGTATGTCGAACGGGGTTGCAGCCAGGGGTGCTGACTCTTCGAATTGGAGTACATAAGGAGGGTGAAAACGATGAGTCCTGAGAGTAGCACTGAAGGGTTACTGGTAGGCAAGACTGCAATCGTTACCGGCGGAGGGCGAGGAATCGGCCGGGCGACAGCATTGACTCTGGCGGCGAACGGCGCGGATGTGGTGGTCGCTGCTCGCACGCAGCGTGAAATCGAGGAGACGGCAGAAGCGATTGAGGCGTTGGGACGACGCAGTCTGGCCATCCCGGCCGATGTATCGGACCCCGATGATGTGGATCAGTTAGTAGAAACCACCCTCGGGGTTTTCGAAAGGATAGACATCCTGGTCAACAATGCCGGCATCATCCGGCCCATCGACTGGGTCGTTGAAACGGACGTAGACGACTGGCTGTACAACATTGAGGTCAATCTGATGTCGGTCTTTTTGTGCTCTCGGGCGGTGCTGCCGGACATGATGGCGCGTGAATCGGGCAAGATCATCAATGTGTCCACCGGCAGTGCCATAAGCGTTGTGCCCACCTGGAGCGCCTACGCGGCCTCCAAGGCCGGCGTGGATCACCTGACCCGCGTCCTGGCTGCCGAAATGCGCCCCTACAAAATTCAGGTGAACGCCATCTACCCGGGGCTGGTCGATACGAAACTGGCCGAGAAGATCCGAATCAGCCCGGTAACGGAGGCGATTGCCGCCGAAACGACCGGTCGCTTTCTGAGCTATCAGGCGGGGAAGGGGATGCTCCGACCGCCTGAGGAGCCGGCCCAGCTCATTCTGTGGCTGGCATCCCCCCTGACGGACGATATCACCGGCCAGATCTTGAACATCGACGATCCGGATGTGCAGGCGCGCGTGGAACGAGACCTGGGCCGGCCGCTAACCGTGGCAGCCGAGTAGTACCTCATCAGGGTGAAGATGAGGGTTTCAAAATCGCGTTGAGGAAGTGGCAATCTCCATAGCCCTGATGGAGCCCCATGAAGGCGGTCGGATGGGACAAGAGAGCCGGTTCTTCCCCCAATACCTCATCAGTAGGGGCGACCGCAAGGGTCGCCCCTACTGCCCACCACAATGCTCAGGCACGGTCAGGAGGCCGGCCACAGCGCTTTGACCCGGATTAGTTGCCGCCTTTCCTGAGATCAAACACGACTTTGATGGACTGCTTCGATTTGTTGGTGGCGGTCTCGATAGCTTCGCGGTAGTCGGCCAGGGGGAAGCGGTGGGTAATCAGCCCCTCGGCGGTGAGCTTGCCTTCGGCAAACCAGCGCGCAGTCAGTTCGAAGGTGGAGAGTTGCTCTCCGTCCCATGTCTCGGCACCGTTGGCCATGCTTCCAAGAAGGTCCACCTCATAATACCACACCGGTGTGAGGTCCAGGCTGAGCCGGTTCAGATCGACCCCAACGACGACGACGGCCCCGCCGGCCCGTGTCCAGCGTAGCGCATCCTCAACCGTCCTGGAATTGCCAACACAATCGTAGACGACATCGAAGCCACCCACCAACATCTGATTGCCAAGCACCCCTCGGTAATGCTTTGCCCCTGTCAGACTGGCGATCATGCTGTAAGCGTCGAACTTGCCCGTCAGGACGTGATCGGCACCCAGCCGGCGAGCCGCCACGGCCTGGTGCGGATGGCGGGCGATGGCGGTGATCTTCGCCTCGGGGGCTGCGGCGCGGGCAGCCTGCAACGTCAGCAGACCGATGATGCCACAGCCAAGAACCAGCGCATGCTCGCCGGGCTGTGGTGGCCGGCGCAACACGGCGTGGACGCCCACTGCTGCCGGCTCCAACAGCACCGCCTCCTCATCACTTAACACATCGGGTACACGGAACAATTGCGCCTCGTGGCCCAGGAATCCCTCTCCCCACCCCCCGCCAACGGGTTCGCTCTCGCACTCCGGGGCATTCTCGCACAGATAGGCATTCCCCTCAGCGCAGTGCCGACATACTGGATCAATGCCCTCACTCAGGCAGCAACCCAAGTTGTACTGCAACACCACCCGGTCCCCCACAGAGAACTTCGTCACGTTGGACCCCACTTCGGCCACCCGGCCCAGAATTTCATGGCCCAGGTAGATACGGTTGCTGCTGGGAAGTGCTGCCGGCGCAATCCGCAGGTCCACATCGGCGTACACCAGGTGCAAATCGCTGCCACAGATGCCGGCCAACTGGTTTTCGACTCGTACCCATCGTGGCCCTGGCAGCCGGGTGTCGATTTCACCCATTTTCATAGGTGAGAGCCGACTAAAATAGACGTCGCTGCGTATTGGCGCCAGTGCTTTCGTGAGGGCAATGCGAGGAATGTTCTTCTCAACGTAGATGGTCTTCATCGAATCGGGACTCCTCGTTCTACCGATAGACTCCTACAACAACCGGAGGTTGATCGCCGGCCCGATTATAATGCAGATTGAGTTTGGTGCAAAGGGCCGGCTTACCGGCCACTGATAGCAGGTGTGGGCGTCGCGTAGACTGGCAGGGCTGCTGTAGGCAAGGCCGTAGCAACAGCCGGCGGCGTAGGCGTGGGCAGCGCCGGCACATCCGCTGTGGGCAGAGCCGTGGCGACAGACGGGGTTGGAGTCAAATCGTGCTGGCGCGTGGGCGTTGGCTCACGTTGCCGCGTGGGGGTTGGTGTGAGTGATGGTCTCTGCCGCGGGGTAGGCGTGGTGATGGGCGTCGCAGACGGCCTCACATTCGGGGTAGGGGTTGGTGACGGTTTAGACTGGGTGGCCGCAGGTGTGGGCGATGGCTTCACTGCGGGCGTCGGGGTGGGCGACGGTTTTGTCACAGATGTCGATGCCGGCGTTGGCTTGCTTCGGGTTGCCGTCGGTGTGGGCCGCCGCCTTCGGCGGGTGGCGGTGGGCGTAGGCGTTGGCCGGCTGGGGCGGGGCGTCGCTCTGAGGG
>CAYYSH010000163.1:0-6916 GCA_964474265.1 uncultured Anaerolineales bacterium | reverse complement strand
TCGGCCACCGTCCAGCAGTGTCTGGTCAGCTCCGGTGGCAAAGGCATACTTCACAATGAGATCGATGGTTTTTTCGAACTCGGTCTCCAACCCCGCGAGAATGGCCGGCAGGACCCGCAAGCGTGCGCCCGTGCCCACCAATCCGATTCCTATCAGCCGCTCGGGCGCATGGAGCGCTATCCACTGGGTGATGGCACCCCCCATGGAATGGCCAACGAGGATCGCGCGCTCGATCTCCAGAGCATCGAGGAAGCGGAGAACGACCTGGCTGTAGCCGGCAATGGTGTCCCGGCCCTTCCCGTCAGAGCGCCCGTGGCCTGGCAGATCCAGTGCGTACGTGTTGGCATCTGCCAGACCCTGGACCTGATGTCCCCAGATGCGGTGGGTACCGCCGGCGCCGTGCACAAAGACAATGTCGATGCCGGCAGCGTTATCTTTATGCGAGTAAAACACTCGCTCACCCGTCTCGAGCGTGGTATATGGCATGTGCGAATTCCAGTGATCTGTAGTTATTTCGCCGGCACCGCGTAAGTCCCTGTCACTGATTACTGTCCTACCAACTGGCCAGCGACCTGCCCTCTGGTGCCCGGTCTTCCAGTTCTTCCAGGAAGCGATTCACCTGCATGGCGGCTTTACAGCCTTCGCCCACCGAGGTGGCAATCTGGCGATAGACAGGGTCGTCGATTTCGCCGGCTGCGTAGACACCGCGGACATTCGTGCGTTTGAACTCGTCCGTGATCAAATAGCCGTGGTCATCCATCTCCAAGACCCCTTTGAAAATCTCGGAGTTGGGGTAATGGCCGATGTAAATGAAGACACCATCGGTGGCCAGCGTATCCTTGTCCCCAGTTTTCACGTTCTCGATCTCAACGGCCTGCACTGCACCATTACCGACGATTCTTGTAACAACAGTATCCCAGATGAACGAGATTTTAGGGTTCTTTTTAGCCCGTTCGGCCAGGATGGGGCCGGCCCGGAGTTGATCACGGCGGTGGATGATGCGTACACTGTTGGCGAACTTGGTGAGAAAGATACCTTCCTCCAGCGCACTATCGCCGCCACCAACGACCACAACTTCCTTACCACGGAAGAAGAACCCATCACAGGTGGCGCAGTAAGACACGCCACGCCCGATAAACTCTTCTTCGCCTGGCACACCCAGCTTCCGGGGTGAAGCGCCTGTGGCAACGATCACGGCTTTGGCCTCATATTCGCTGCCATGGGTCTTTACGCGAAGTGGCCAGCCGCTAAAATCAACCTGGATCACCTCGTCAATCTCCAGCCGTGCGCCGAATTTCTCGGCCTGGGCCTTCATGAGCTCGACCAACTCAGGCCCGGTGATTCCCTCCGGGAACCCAGGGTAGTTCTCAACCTCGTTCGTGATCGAGATCTGCCCGCCGATCTGGCTGCCGGTGATGACCAACGGCTCCAGATTAGCTCGCGCGGTATAAAGGGCTGCTGTCAGGCCAGCCGGCCCCGAGCCGATGATGATAACGTTTTCCATGACGTAATTGATCCTCCTCCGTTCGTTTTCAGTAACCGGTCGTCAGCGAGCGGCAAACAGAAAACGCTGATAGGCAGTCAACAGGCAAGTACTGACCACCGGTCACTGGCCTTTCCTGATCCACCACGCATTTCGTTCGACCCACCACACCGGCGCCCTGGTCTTCAGGTTACCGTACTCATCCATCAACGGCTTGGACCGCTCATCGCCGGGGACGCCGGCATCGATCCGGATCATCTTCCGTTCACAACATGTCTGCGGCTGGGTCGCCATGGTGAAACACTCTTGACAAATGTAAATGATGCGATGTTTCTCAGCCATTTTGGCGCTCCTTTGCGCGTCATCCTTTCAACAAATGCCTGAACCCAAGTGGTATTGTACATCGGCGGGTTGCATTTGACAAGTAGATGACGCATCCTGCTCTTGCATTTTGTCCCAACGTTTGCTACCATCGGGGCCGATGACCCACACCGACAAAGCCGCCACGCTCGGTCTTCCCAGTTTCGTCTGGCGTTTTGGCCAGGAGCGGCGATTCGAACTCATCCAGAAGTACGCGCCGCTGGCCGGCCAGCGTGTCCTGGTAGACGGCTGCGGCATCGGCACCTACGTGAGACGCATTCGCGAGCACGCCTCTTACGTGGCCGGCATCGACATCGACTATGATCGGGTGGCCGAAGGGGCGCGGACACTCCCTGACCTGGCCGTCTCAGTGGCCGAGGCTCTCCCTTTCCCAGATGCCAGCTTCAACATTGTGCTGTTCCACGAAGTCCTGGAGCATGTCCTGGACGACCAGCAGGCAGTCCGTGAGGCCTGGCGAGTGTTGGTGCCGGGGGGGCGGGCCGTCATCTTCGTGCCGAATCGCCTGTACCCGTTTGAGACCCACGGCATTTACTGGCGTGGCGAATACCACTTCGGCAACATTCCGCTGATCAACTACTTGCCCGATCCTCTGCGCGACCGGCTGGCGCCTCACGTGCGCGCCTACACGAGTGCCGGCCTGCGCCGGCTCTTCGTCGGCCTGGACCACCGCGTGGTCATCCACACGCAGATTTACCCCGGCTACGACAAGATTGTTAGTCGATGGCCGGCGCTGGGCCGGGCGCTGCGCGCCGTGACCTACTCACTGGAATCAACACCGCTGAGGGCGCTAGGATTGTCCCACTTCCTGGTAGTGGAGAAGAGCGGCTGAACGTAGAAAACGCGGGCCGGATGGTCGAAGAACGCCCAGCCGGGCTGGCCCATCGGAGCTCAACAGTACCCGCTCTGCACTTCAACATCCGACGACGTAAAAAAGGGGAACTCGTCCAACGCTAGGGATGGATGCCCTGGCCTGCCGGCACCTCGAGTCGATCTCGAGCCTGTGCTTCGCCTGTCACCCAGATCGGCCACCGCTCCCCGGTGCGCTTGTTATATACGCCGATGTGGAAGGTGAGGGGCCGGCCAATGTACTCTGCAGGCACGACAAGACGGTTCAGGTGCACGACCATCTGCCCGACGGGCCACGCCACAAGGGGCGGAGTGTCCACTTCGTGGAATGTATCCACCTGGCCTATGCGTGTGCCATCCGGCGCGATGAGGTGTACGAAGAAGGCCGTGTCCCGGTCTGAGATTCCGCCAACGGTTTCCCAGAGCAGAGTGGCGTACAGGATTTGCAGCTCCTGGTCTCCCAGCCACTCAGACCGCTGAGCTGTCTCGACACGATGCAGCAACAGGGCATCGCCGGCCCGGGCCATGGGCGAGCCGGCCAGAGCAGCCCGGTCCGCCTCAGAAATGACTGGCAGGTAATAGTATGTGTTCTTCTGAGGTCCGGGCTGCCGATTGGATATGCGAAGTACGAGTTGGGAGCCGAGAACGGCGATCACCAGCAAGGCGACGTGTGGCCGAACGCGCCGGGGCACGAGAACGGTGAAGCCGATAGCCCATAGGCCGGCCAGCGCTGGCCATACGGGCAGGAACAGCCGCGCGTGCCAGCCGTAGACAAATGCGTTGGCCCAGACGACGAATGGAACCACGCCCAGAGCAACAACGAACCCGAGAAACAGCACCGATCGTCGCCAGCGGGCGGATTTCAGCCCCAGCAACGCGCCGCCGAAACCCAGGCCGGCCAGCAGGCCGAACAGGCGCAGCCGTGGCGAGGCGAAGGTCCGGTATCCGCGAAGCAGCATTTCTGCAACGCGGTGCCACGTCAGCGGCTGCGGGTTGACACCCCCTTTAGCACCCTCGATAGCCGCCATCATGCGCAACCCTGTCGGTTCCCCGTAGAGGATCAGGTTTCGCAAGAACCACCAGCCGGCTACCAGGGTGAACAGCAGCCCGGCGACGAACGCTGCCCGCCGCCGATCTGACCACGGCCGGGGCATGGCAGCCAGAGCCACGGTGGCCGCCGGCACCAGCGCCAACCCGTTCAGCTTGGTCAGAACAAGCAGACCCAGGGAGAGCCCCAGCCACAGTGGCTCACGGCTGTCGAGCCCGCGACGGAGTGCCATCAGCATCAGCCCCAGGGCCCCGGCGGATAGAAGGGCGAGAAGTGCATCAGGCGTTACGAACGCATGGATGAACGTGAAATTGGCATTCCAGCCAAGCCAGGCTGTGGCCACCAGAGCACTCCAGTCATCTTCGACCAGACTGCGAAGCACCAGGAAGAGAAGGACCAATGCGCCTAACCCAAATGCGAGTGAGGGAAGGCGTGCTGTATACCCACTGACGATCGAGGCTTGTGGTCTCAAGTCCGGAGGTGCCTCAAAGAAGGCTGCATCCGTCGGGTGGGTCCAATGCCGGCGATGTACAAAGCCCAACACCCGTTCAAGGGGAGGTGTTGCCAGGCGGGTGATCGTCGGGCTATCCGCCCAGAAGGTCAACAGGGCAACGAAGGTGTAGTACACCGGCGGCTGAGCACTCTCTTGACTTGCAACGTTGAGCGCCGGCGGAAGGCGCATCACGGGCAGGCCATGCCCTTCGGCCAGGTAGCGGACATATTGGAGGTGCTGGCTTTCATCTGGACCACGATGCAAGGGGGTTGTCAGCATCGTGTAGAAAGTGCCGGCCAGATATCCCAATAAGACAAGGCCCAAGACGATACGCCGAAGCCTAGAGGCGCCGGACTGGCCAGAGTCGAGGTGTGTAGACATTGCTCTGAAGGAAGAATCCCTTTCTGCTTCAGAATGAGGTGAATTGTAGCGTGTTCGGTAGTGCCATGCAAATCCATGAGCGCCCGGCGCGTGCTTGCCGGCCATCCCACTTTCTGCTACCATTCTCACCAGCATGAACCCCAGCACCCGTGTCTCCTGGCTGAAGCGTATGCGGCGAAGAGCAAATAGCCGCACCGGGGTCGTTGCCGGCACGATCACGGCCCTCGGCACCACGGTCGGGGCCGCGCTCCTGTTCGCCTTCATCCTTTTACTTTCAGGCGGGATCGTCACGGCCTACGGGGCTTACGCCTATTTCACCCAGGACCTGCCCCTGCCCGATGAAGTGGGCCGGCGTGCTGAGCAGGCCTTCAAGACCACCAAGATCTACGACCGCGCCGGCAAAACCATCCTCTTCGAAATTGTCGATCCCCAGGGCGGCGACCGCACGGTCGTGCCGCTGGCGCAGATACCGCAGCACCTGATCAACGCCACCATCGCCCTGGAGGACCAGAACTTCTACACCAACCCCGGTTTCAACGTGCGCGGACTGCTGCGGGCGGCCTACAACAACCTGCGCGGCCAGCCCATCCAGGGCGGCTCCTCTATCACTCAGCAGTTAGTCAAGAACGTCATCATCCCGCCGGAGGAGCGCACCAAAATCTCGTACCAGCGCAAGATCAGGGAGCTGATCCTGGCATGGGAGCTGGGCCGGCGCTACCCCGGGCGCGAGGGCAAGGACCAGATCCTCGAATGGTACCTGAACACCGTCTACTACGGCAACCTGGCCTACGGCGTCGAGGCCGCCGCCGAGACCTACTTCGGCAAACATGTGCAGGACCTGAGCCTGGCCGAAGCGGCCATGCTGGCTGCCATCCCCCAATTCCCGGCCATCAACCCGCTTGCACAAGACGACGAACTCCGTCAGGAAGCCAAACGCCGGCAGGAACTGGTCCTCGACCAGATGTACCTCCAGGGCTACATCACTGCTGAAGAGGCTACGCAGGCCAAACAGCAACCCCTGCGTTACGCCCCAAAACGGTTTGAGATCAAAGCCCCCCACTTCGTGATGTACGTCCGCCAGTTGCTGGAAGAGCGCTACGGCACCGACCTGCTCTTCCACGGCGGCTTGAAAGTGACGACCACCATCGACCTGGAACTGCAGGCCCTGGCCGAGGAGGTGGCACGCGGCCACGTCAGGAAGCTCCAGGCCGAGCAACGGGACGTGACCAACGCCGGCCTGGTCGCCATCGACCCGCGCACCGGCGAGATCCTGGCCATGCTGGGCAGCCTCGATTTCTTCGATCCTGACATCGATGGTCAGGTCAACGTCACCCTGGCCGCCAGACAGCCCGGCTCAGCATTCAAGCCCTTCACGTACGCCACCGCCCTCGGGATTGCGGATTGCAGATTGCAGATTGCAGATTGCCAATCTCCAATATCTAATAACCAATCTCCATTCACTCCAGCGACCCTGCTCTGGGACATCCGCACCGCCTTCCCTGATCCGCCCCATCCGCCGTACGCACCGGAGAACTACGACCAGAAAGAACACGGCCCGGTGCTGCTGCGAGCTGCCCTGGCCAATTCCTACAACATCCCGGCGGTTCGAGTTCTGAACCAGGTGGGCGTTGCTGAGGTGCTCAAGACGGCTCATCGCATGGGCATCAACACCCTCAACCGGGACGACTACGGCCTGTCCCTCACGCTGGGCGGTGGTGAGGTGCGGCTGCTGGACATGACCTACGCTTACAGCGTGTTCGCCAACAACGGTCGCATGACGGGCCGGCCCGTCCCACCGGATCGGCGCCGGCCTGGCTACCGCACGCTCGACCCTGTCGCCATTCTGCGCGTTGAGGACAGCTATGGCAACGTGCTGGACGAGTACCAGCCGGTCACCGAGCAGGTGCTCGACAAGCGCGTCGCCTACCTCATCACCAACATCCTGTCGGACAACGCCGCCCGGCGGCCGGCCTTCGGCACCAACAGCATGCTGGAGCTGAGCCGGCCGGCGGCGGTCAAGACGGGCACCACCAACGACTGGCGGGATGCCTGGACCATCGGTTACACGCCCCAACTGGCAGTCGGGGTGTGGGTGGGCAACACCGATAACTCCCCCATGGACCGTGTGCCCGGCTCCAAAGGGGCAGCGCCCATCTGGCACGACTTCATGGAGCGGGCTCTGGCCCACGAACCGATTCTCAAGTTTGAGGAGCCGGCGGGGCTCGTCCGCGCGGAAGTGTGTGCCCTCTCTGGCCTGCTACCCACGCAATACTGCCCCCAAACC
>CAYYSH010000162.1:1102-6986 GCA_964474265.1 uncultured Anaerolineales bacterium | reverse complement strand
CTCTCGGCCCGCCCGGCTACTACATCCACACCGCGAAACCCGCGAACATTGGCCAGAAGGGCGAAATTGAGGTCAAGGCCCACGGCGGCCCAGCCCAATCCTGCCATACTGCGGACGAAGTGGCCGGATCCGGTGCCCATATCGAGCAGCCGGCCATGGGGTACCCACGGTGGTATATGTTCAACCCACGGGCTCGCGAGGCGACCGAGGCGCTGAGAGAAAACGTCGCCGGGGTATGCTTTCGCTGTCCGGAGCGCCTGGTGCTTCACCAGACGTCTGACACGCCGGCCCAGACCCTTACCGCCCCGCGCGGGATTCTTTCCATACATACCGGACACATAGTGTCGCTGAATGTGCATTGTCAGCGGACGCGGGTTCAGGTAAGTGAGGCCGCAATCCGAACAACGTACCCACACATAGGTGTCACCAGCGCCAAGCCGATGATCACGGGTAACCCAGCGCGTTCGAGCTTCCTGGCCGCCACACAACGGACAGGGCACGTATAAGGTTTCGGCTGACGTGCAATGTCCCGCGTTCACGATGCGGTCAAAAGTGCCTGGCCAATGCGAGCGAGTATGTCCCGATCGTAAGCGTCCAGATAGTGCGTCCACCTCAGGAAGATGGCGTAGCCGGCGACGAACAGCCCCCCTTCCACCACCAGCAAAGCCAGGCCAGGCAACCGCCCGGCTGACAGCAGGGCCGGCCACAGTGCATGATTGAAGACGTAGATCGGCAAACCGACGCACAAACAGCTCATAAGGGGTATGAGATAGATTCGCCTGATAAAATCACCCAGACCAATGACGAGTTCTTTATGAGCAATGGTCAAGAAATAAGCCGAACTAATGACCAGAGAAAGAGCTGTCGCCGATAGCGCCCCGGGAAACCCGAGCCAGCGCACCAGCGTGATACCCAGTATGATATTCAAGACCAATAACAGCAAGGTGTATCGAGTCTCGAGGCCTGGCTTGCCGATGCCTTTGACAATAGCTGTGCCAACCCCGGTCAGGAGATGGGTGAAATGCCCGATAGCCAAGACCTCAATGGCCCATACCGACAACGCATAGCCCGGCCCCATCCAGGTCCGCATAATGAGAGGAGCGCTGGCCGCAGCAAACAGCATCAATGGTGCGGCAACCATGATCACATACTTCGATCCTCGCTCGTAAAGTTGGCGGAGCATCTCCAGCTCCTGCCGGGCTTCCAACTCCGAAGCTGCCGGCATAACAGCACTCACGAGCACACGGGACAACAACTTCGATGTATTCACAACTTTGAAGCCTAGCTCATAGTAAGTCACAGGATTCAGCCCCAGGAAGTATCCGATTAGTCCTTTATCCAGTTGTGAACTGGCGAGTTCAGCCATTCGGCTAATCTGGACGCGGACCCCGTAGTTGAACAACTTCTGATACCCCCAGCGACTGATATGGGTTGGCCCAATCCGGAGCGATGGCAGCAGCCGAAATGCAGCGCCGGCGAATGCCAGACTCGTAAGAACCAGCACCGCGAATTCGTTTACGATCAAACCACGCAGACCAAGACCTCTTCGGAGGACAAGAACGGTACCCAGGATGTAGGGCAGCGACATGACAACATTCACTGCATTGGTGACATCCATGCGCTGCAATCCTACTGTCACCGCACGGAACACATTGAAAGCGCTGGACACCGCATAGATAACGACAGCTCCGATCAATACAAACCGGGCTTCTGCAAGCAGGGCAGGAGGGACTTTGAAAAGCCGGAGCACTGCACCGCTGACGACTGCAACCAGGCTGGTCAGTAGAATACCGAGGATCACATAATACATTACTCCCGAACTGATAATCGCGTTAAGCGCTTGATAATCTTCCTTGCTGTCGTATTCAGACACGTACTTCACAAATGACATACCCACACCTAAATCCAGAAGCCCGACATAGCTCGTAACCGTCAGGGTCAATGCCCATACGCCATATCGTTCGGTTCCCAAGACAGAAATAATATAAGGCGTCAACACGATGGCCGTCAACATGCGCCAGATGCGGCCAACCGCGTTAAAAACCGTATTGCGGAGAATCTTTTGCGATATAGAAGTTGGGTCAACCCCAGAGACAGAAATCATGCGCAGCACCTAATTTTGACCTGTACACCCTGGATGGCTATACTCTACAAGGCAACTTCACCACAGTGCGCATCCCGAGGACGAAGAGATGCAAACCGACTCCCGAGTCAATGTTTTGTTGATCACCATAGACTGCCTGCGGCCGGACCATATGGGCGTGTACGGCTATGAGCGCTCGACGACCCCATCTCTGGATCATCTGGCCAGAGAAGGTGTGCGGTTCACACAGGCCATCTCCCAGGGTCCCTGCACGCGGGTTTCTTTCTCAGCCATGTTAAGTGCCACCTATCCAGGGATGTTTGGTGGCTTTCTGCGTCTCTCACCTGCACGCCGGGTCTTCGCTGAATTCTTGCGGGATGCCGGCTACCACACTGTAGCTTTCGGTAGCAACCCGTATCTGTCGCCAGTTTACGGTTATGACAAAGGCTTCGAGATCTTTGACAGCAGTCTCGTTCCGTGGATCGAGCCGCGCCGGCATTGGCTACTCCGCTACCTGAACCGTTTCTTCTTCATCGCCCGCCGGCTATTGCCATATTTGCCGGCTGACAAGCTGACTGCCAAAGCCATGCGCTTCTTGAATCATGCGCCACGAGCCGCACCCTGGTTCCTGTGGCTCCACTACATGGATGTTCATGATCCGTATCGGCCACCACGCCGGCATGCCCGCCGCTTTCAGCGTGCCCAATTACCAGGTCTGTCTGACCGGGCTTTGTGGAAAAAAGCGCTGCATTGCCCCAGAAATGTTAGTGAGATCGAACGACGACACCTCATTGACCTGTACGATGCGGAGATCAATTTTGTGGACGCGCAAATCGGGCGACTACTCACTTACCTGCGCCGGCTGAACCTGCACAACGCCACACTCGTAATCATTACCGCCGACCATGGCGAGGAATTCGGTGAGCATGGTGAGTTCTCGCATCGCTTCAAACTATACGACGAATTATTGCGGGTCCCGCTCCTGTTACGCTTTCCCCCCCGGCTGCCCGCTGGCCAAGTAATCACATCACAGGTCCGCCTGCTGGACCTGGTACCGACCGTGCTCGACCTTATCGAGCTAGAAAGCCGGCCAATGGAGGGCAAGAGCCTCCTGCCTTTGATCGAAGGCCGAGATGCCCCGCCGCGAATCGCCATCAGCGAGACGCACCCCGAAACCGGCCTCTACTCAATACGAGAGGCCGGCTGGAAACTTATCCTCAACGTACACACAGGCAAAGTGGAGCTATATAACCTCCAGCACGACCCACATGAAACAACTGACCAGGCTGGTGCAGCCCCCTTAATCAGACATCAACTCGAAACCAAACTGCGCCTTCACGTGAACCGCATCGCATCAGTCCCCACCGGGGCGCCGTCAACCGCAATTGATAACCTCACATTGGACCGGCTCCGCGCCCTCGGTTATGAAGAATAGCCATCCCCCCGTTCCTCACATGCACATGGAACATTCACGCAGTTTTCACCCTCCCTCACGTTAAACACCCTCACCCACATGTATACTTAATCATGAGTACATGTGCCGTAGTACACTTTTCATAGCATAAGCGTAGACCTTTCGTAAGGCTAAGTTTGCCGATTCGATGTACACTTAATAGTCATTTCTGGACTGGTGACGTTGGCTCCATCCGGAGATTGCTGGTGCATAAACAGGCCGCTCACTGGGAACCGGTATCCCACCTCACAATCTCCGATGATATAATGCACCTCGTGATGTGATAAGTCGCACCGATCGGCCGACGGAGCCTGGAGGATCAAGTATGAATAGACCACGATTTCGTCGTAGATGGCTTATAGCGTTGGTAACGTTCGGTTTGCTGGTCTCGCACGCAGCGGCGGATGTCCCCGCAAACTGGCTGGCTGGTAACTCACACCGCATCAATCTTGTCTCGCCGGCTGTCGCAGCTCCATGCGGCCTGCCCGGCGATGTGAATCAGGACGGTTATGTCAATGATCTCGATATCGCTGCTGTCGCGCAGGCCTGGCGTGCACAACCACCCGATCCGGCATACGATGTGGTGCCTGATGGGCAGATCGATGTTAAAGATATCACCTTCATCGCTTCCAACGCCGGCCAGTCATGCTCAGGGGGCACGCGACTCTGGGGCGTCAACATGTTCGAAGAGATGACCGATCCCAACGCCCGGGCCAAGGTCACCAATGCCGGCATGAACAGCGTGCGACTATATATCGAATGGCGCAGTATCGAGCCCACAAACCAGAACCTTACCCCGCAGAAGGTCACGAACTACGATGCGACAATCGCGACCCTGGAGAGCGACGGCTTGATCCCATACCTGACCATCCAGAATGCGCCAAGTTGGGCAGCCAAATACGCTTGCGGGCCGCTCTATGGGTCTGGCAACCCTGGAGACGATACCTACTACCAGGAGTTCGCCGAGCTCATGTATGCCCTGGTGGAGCGTTACGACGGCGACGGCGTGGATGACATGCCAGGGCTCTTATACCCGATTCACTATTTCGAGCTATACAACGAGCCCGATTGGAACGGAGGACCCAGCTCCGCGCCAGGCGGTTGTTGGGGTAGCAACGATATCGATGGGGACGGGGTTAATGATCAGAAAGAGTATGCCCATCTGTTGCAGGCTGTCTACCCGGCCATGAAGGCTGCAGACCCCAGTTCGCAGTTGGTGTTTGGCTCTGTAGCGTATGAGACTTACAGCGGCAGCCAATTCAACATGCAGTTCACCGAAAAAGTATTGAGCGAGCTGGATAATGACCCCGATGCGGCTGCCAACGGTTATTACTTCGATGTGATGGGATTCCACCAGTACGACGCATTTCGCGATAACTGGGATGGCTTCGGCTACCCGAGCCCGCCGGCCTGTGGAACCACCTGGACCCCCTTACCTGAGCCCCAGAACCTGCCTTACAACCAGGCGGTTGCGGGCAAGGCGGCCAATCTGGCCTGGATACTCGGGTGCCACGGGCTCTCGAAGCCCATGGCTGCATCGGAGGTGGGCTTGCAAGTGACGCTGGGCGGGGTGCCGCCGGCCCAGCGCCTCCAGAAGCAAGCCCATGCCGTCGTGCATCTGCTAGTCCGATCAGCCGCTATTGGCATGCCGGTCGTGAGCTGGTATACACTTGTTGATCGGCCAAGCGATAGCCTGCAGTACGGGCTGTTCAACAGCAATTGGCAGGCACGCCCTGCATATACCGCATATACGGTAGCAACAGGCCAATTGCTAGACGCAACTTTCGACACACAACTGTTCCCCAACCAAACGGGGTCACAGTACATCCAGGCTTATCGGTTTACAGCACCAGATGGGACGAAGAAGCTGGTTCTCTGGACCGATGCCGGTTGTAAGCTGAAGGGCTCCACCTGTCCTGACATGGCAGTGAATATGACCATCACCGCCGACGTGCTGGGGGTCCCAGCCGCTAGCTTCACTGGCCAGCTCCAGGTGACCAGTGAGTCTGGAAGCGTACAGTTTGTTAATATTGCGAATGGCTCAGCCACGCTGACGATCCATCAGGCACCCGTCTATGTACAACTGGCACCCTGAATGATCCAGGCACAAAGCATAGCAAGTTTGGAGTGTCATGTCAGGACTTGGCCAACGGGTGTTACCTCCAGGGAAACCCAGAGACCTCTCCTTTGCACACGCGAAGGCGCTGCAAATGTTGCAGCGCCTTCTGCATTTGAGGAACATCCACAATTGCTTGCTCTCGTGCGAAACCGGTTGGATTTGACGACGCAGCGAGCTATCTGGTAACAGGAGTTACGCAGTGAGATTGTTCGTCCTGCCAACCCATGTC
>CAYYSH010000162.1:0-1092 GCA_964474265.1 uncultured Anaerolineales bacterium | reverse complement strand
TGTCTTAGGCGTCTCGGTCTTGACCGCGTAACTCCTGTCAGGTAAGAAAAGCTTCTCTTGCGCTCAGTGGCGGGAGATCCTTCCTCGCTTACGCCTCTTCAGAGTGCCTCCATAACTATCACGGCGCGACTTCCACGTAGATGGCAGCTTGCTGGATAGTGTAGATCACGCAGGGATCCCCGGCTCTGCCGACGATGGTTTCATTACCGTATTGATCGGTGATCCGGAGTCGCCCGGTCCACTCGCCGGCTGTCACGCCCAAGTCATTCCTGTCAATGCACATGGTGGCCGGAGTATCGGCCTGTGCCTTGATCTTCGTACCGGTGTCGGTCCACAAAACGAGTTTCCGCGTCCCGTCCGGCATCCGAAACCGATACCCCTGGACGAACTTTGATCCAGTCTGCGTGGGAGATAGTTGCCCTTCGTACGTCGCCGGCTCACCCGTCGGTGCGACCAATTGCTGTGACAGAACCTGCAACGCCGTGTAGGCCGGCCTGGGGTTTCCCAGATTATCAAACAGGCCATATTGCAACTCGTTCGGACGATCAATCACCGTATACCATATGATGACTTCAAGACCCCCTACAAGACCACGCACATAAGCATGCACCAGATGCCGCGCTTGCGCCTCTTCTTTCACCTCTGGGAGCAGATCAGGCGGTCCTGTGACCTGTAACCCAATTTCGGTCGAAAGTAACGGCTTGCTCAGCCCATGACTGTTGAGCAATTCCCGCAAATGGGTAATCTTTCCTAATATCCCCTGATCGTAGGGCAGCGTCCCATCCCAGGTGTCCCGAAACGCATCGAATTGGTGGAACCCCAGGATGTCGAAGTAGTAGTTATTTGCGGCTGCGGCGGGGTCCTGAGCCAGCGCATTCAGCACGAGGTCAACGAAGTCGATGTTAAAGTGCCCCCCCACGAAGATCTCGTGAGCTACTGAGCCAAACACAAGCCTTGAGCCGGGGTCTGCGGCTTTCACCGCAGGATACGCGGCCTTCAGCAGGTTGGCATACTCGACCTGATCGTTTAGCCCATTCCCATTAACATCAGTTCCCCCCCAACAGCCACCAGGCGCTCCATCTACCTGATCGT
>CAYYSH010000161.1:3554-7018 GCA_964474265.1 uncultured Anaerolineales bacterium | reverse complement strand
GACGTGTCGGCCTACATCCCCACCAACGTGATCTCCATCACCGACGGCCAGATCTACCTGCTGCCCGAGCTGTTCTACGCCGGCATCCGTCCGGCCGTGGATGTGGGCATCTCCGTCTCGCGCGTGGGTGGTGCAGCCCAGACCCGAGCCATGAAGAAGGTGGCCGGCCGGCTACGCCTGGACATGAGCCAGTTCCGCGAGCTTGCCGCTTTCGCTCAGTTCGGCTCCGATCTGGATCGGGCGACGCGTGAGCAACTGGAGCGTGGGCAACGCCTTCAGGAAATCCTGAAGCAGCCCCAGTATCAGCCCATGCCGGTCGAGCAGCAGGTGATGATCATCTTTGCCGGCACGCAGGGGTACCTGGATGACGTCCCGCTCGACAAAGTCAGCGTCTGGGAACAAGAGTTCCATCGCTTCATGGCATCGACCTACCCTGAAGTCGGCCAGCGTATCCGCGAGACAAAGGAACTGGATGCCGAAACCGAACAGATGTTGCGCGAGGCCATCGAAGCCTTTAAGCAGACAACCGAGTTTGTGAGCTCGGGCGAGAGTCCGGTGACTGCAGCCGCCGAAGCTGCAGCGTAGCACAGGGGGACGACCTTGGCCACTATACGCGAAATCAAACGCCGCATTCGCAGCGTCAGGAACATTGGTCAGGTGACCCGAGCCATGGAGGCAGTGGCTGCTTCCAAGATGCGCCGTGCCCAGGAAGCCACCCTGGCCAGCCGCGAGTACGCCCAGAAGGCCAACGAGGTATTGACCTACCTGGCCAGTCAGCCGAAGCGGGGACCGGTCCCCAGCCCGCTGCTGGTCCAACGCGAGGTGAAAACAATCGGCTTACTGCTGATCACTCCAGACCGGGGACTGGCCGGCCCGTTGGTCTCCAACATCCTGCGCACAGCACTGGACTTCATCAAACAGCAAGACGTCCCAGTATTGGTCATAGCCATCGGGCGCAAAGGGGCATCCTTCATGGCACGCCACAACTACCGGATGCACGCCGTTTTCACCGGCATTCGAGATCTGCCGTCCACCACGGAGCTCAGCCCCATCGCCCGCCTGGTGATCGATGACTACACCAACGGCGTCTTCGACAAGGTCTATCTGGGGTACACGGACTTCATCAACACGCTGATACAGCGACCGGTTATCCGGCCCTTGCTGCCAGTTGAGCCGGCGCTGCCGGAGAAGCGACTGCCGACCGTATACACCTTTGAACCTGACCCACAAACCATCCTGAACGAGTTTGTACCACGCTTCACCTTGCTTCAGATATACCAGGCAATTCTAGAAGCCCAGGCCAGCGAGCACTCGGCGCGTATGGTGGCCATGCGCAACGCCACCGAAAACGCCGAGGAATTAGTCCAGGATCTGACACTGACGTACAACAAGGCACGGCAAACAGCCATCACCCTGGAGATTCTGGACATAGCCGGCGGGGCCGAGGCTTTGGCCAGAGCACAGGCAGAACTTGCGTAAGGGCCTTGCTGCGGAGTAGCGAATTGACCTGCTGAGAAGGAGAAATAACATATGGCAAAAGGCACGTTGGGCAAAGTTGTGCAGATCATCGGCCCTGTAGTTGACGTCGAGTTTCCGCCCCGGGAACTTCCGGAGATTTACAACGCAGTGGAGATACCCTTGGGGGAACAGAAATTCGAGGTTTCCTTTGAGCAATCTATCGGAGCCGACGGCAAAGGAGAGAACAAGCTCGTCGTTGAAGTCGCCCACCACCTGGGCGATGACCGGGTACGCTGTGTGGCCATGGGACCGACCGATGGCCTGAGACGAGGCATGGACGCCTACGATACCGGAGCACCGATCATGGTTCCCGTTGGTGAGCCTACGCTGGGCCGGCTGTTCAATGTGTTGGGCGAGCCCATCGACAACCTCGGCCCGGTAGAAGCCAAGGAGATGTACCCGATTCACCGCCCGGCGCCCACCTTTGAAGAACAGGCCGCCCAGGCAGAGATCCTGGAGACAGGGCTCAAAGTCATCGATCTGATCGCTCCGTTCACCAAAGGCGGCAAAACGGGGATCTTCGGTGGCGCCGGGGTGGGCAAGACAGTGATCATCATGGAGCTGATCTCTACCATCGGGCGGGAACACCAGGGCGTGTCCGTGTTTGCCGGCATCGGTGAGCGCACCCGCGAAGGCAACGACCTGTGGTACGAGCTCCAGGAGGCCGGCGTCATCAACCAGGTGGCGCTGGTGTTCGGCCAGATGAACGAGCCGCCTGGAGTCCGCTTGCGCGTCGGCCTGACAGGGCTGACCATGGCCGAATACTTCCGCGACAAGGGCCAGGACGTGATGATGTTCATCGACAACATCTTCCGCTTCGTCATGTCCGGCTCCGAGGTCTCGGCATTGCTGGGACGGATGCCCAGCGCTGTGGGTTATCAACCCACGCTGGGCACGGAGATGGGCGAGCTTCAGGAGCGCATCACATCCACCAAGACCGGCTCCATCACGTCGCTACAGGCGGTGTACGTGCCGGCTGATGACTACTCAGACCCGGCGCCGGTGACAACCTTCGCTCATCTGGACGCCACCATCGCTCTGGAACGCTCCATCGCTGAGCAGGGCCTGTATCCCGCCGTAGACCCGCTGGCATCGACCAGCCGCGCCCTAGACCCGCAGATCGTCGGCGAGGAGCACTACAACGTGGCCCGTGAGGTGCAGCGCGTACTCCAGCGCTACCGCGACCTGAGCGACGTGATTGCCATCCTGGGAGTGGAAGAGCTGAGCGACGAAGACAAGCTGACCGTCGCTCGCGCGCGCAAGATTCAGCGCTTCCTTTCCCAGCCCATGTTCGTGGCTGAGGCGTTCACTGGCCGGCCTGGGGTGTACGTGCCGATCGAAAAGACCGTCGAGGGCTTCAAGGCCATCCTCGAAGGCGAGGTTGACGACATCCCCGAGCAAGCATTCTACATGGTCGGTTCTCTGGAGGACGCCCTCGAAAAGGCCAAACGGCTGGAACGTGGAGAGGCGTAACATGCCGCTGCGACTGGATATTGTCACTGCTGAACGCAACGTCTACAGCGACGACGTTGACATGGTCACAGCCCCCGGCATCGAGGGCGAGCTGGGCATTCTTCCCCGGCACGCGCTACTGATGACCGCACTACAACCAGGCATATTGCGCATTCGAAAAGGCGATGAGGTCGAATTCTTCGCCATTGGCGGAGGCTTCATGGAAGTTCGCCCCGATCGCGTCATTGTACTGGCTGATAGCGCTGAGCGGGCCGACGAAATCGATATTGAACGTGCGGAGGCAGCCCGTCAGCGCGCCGAAAAGATGCTCAAAGAGGGTGTGCCCGAAGGCCAGATTGAGGCCATCGAGGGCGCGTTGCGGCGCTCCCGAGTTCGGCTGAAAGTAGCACGTCGCAGGCGCAGGCGGACGGATATGAGCCGGCCTGGCGGCGAGTAGGGAACCTTCGATGTTTTCAAAACGCATCGGTATCGAC
>CAYYSH010000161.1:0-3544 GCA_964474265.1 uncultured Anaerolineales bacterium | reverse complement strand
GGTGATGTTCTCCCGTAGGTTGGGCATCGATTTGGGCACAGTGAACGTCCTGGTGCACGAAAAAGGCAAAGGCATCGTGCTCCAGGAGCCCTCTGTCGTGGCCATTTCAGTGAACGACAATCGGATCATGGCGGTTGGCAACGAGGCCCTGGAGATGCTGGGGCGCACGCCGGACACGATCGAGGTCCTGCGCCCCATGCGTGATGGCGTCATCGCCGACTACGTCGTGACTGAGGCCATGCTGCGCTACTTCATCACCAAGGTGGTCGGGCGCATGCCCCTGTTTCGCCCAGAGGTGATGGTCAGCGTGCCGGTCGGCGTGACCAGCGTGGAAAGCCGGGCAGTGCACGACGCAGCCGTTCAGGCCGGCGCCCGGGAGGCGTTCCTGATCCCAGAACCCCTCGCCGCAGCCATGGGGGCCGGCATGCCTGTGGGTACACCCTCTGGAAACATGGTGGTGAACCTGGGGGGTGGCACTACAGAAGCGGCCGTAATCTCGTTACATGGCATCGTAACGTCCGCCTCTGTTCGCGTTGGTGGCAACAAAATTGATGAGGCCATAGCAGCTTATGTGCGCCGCAAGTACAACCTCATGATCGGCGACCGGACGGCTGAGCAGATCAAAATCGACATCGGTAGCGCCCTGCCAATGGATACACAACTCACCACGGAAGTGCGAGGGCGGGACCAGGTAGCCGGCATGCCCAAGACCATCGAGATTTCATCCGATGAGGTGACAGAGGCCATCGTAGAGCCCCTGCAGTCCATCGTTGGCGTTGCCAAAGAAGTGCTGGAGCGGACCCCGCCCGAGTTAGTCTCGGACGTAATCGATCGCGGCATGGTAATGACCGGGGGTGGTGCCTTGCTGCGAAATATGGATCGCTTGCTTACGCAAGAAACGGGGGTCCCCTGTTATGTGGCCGAGAACCCGATGGCATGTACGGCGTTAGGTGCAGGCCAGGCACTGGAAAACTATCAACTCATCCGCCGAACGCTGCCGGCCATCTGAGAACCTGTAAATTGTGAGTGAACGGGCGGGGGCCCTGGCCCTCGCCCTTCGCATCCCCGAGCACGATTCCGTCTTCGTTTGACAAAGTGGCAAAACTCAGTAGACTTGAACCTGCGACTTTAGTGGGAAGAACAACCAGCGGTGTCCCCCCAACCTTCCAAAGCACGGGCGCGAGGAGTTTGTAGAAACGTATGGAAGCTCGTTCTGATAGCGATCACCCGAATCGCGACATCGTCGAGAGTCTCATCAGCCGGGGCCAGGAACGTGGTTACCTGACCACTGAAGAGATTCTGGAGGCCATGCCGGACGATGAAGAGAATAAAGAACAGGTTGAGGCGGCATTCACCGAGCTGCTCAAGGCCGGCATCGAGGTCCGTGATACCGAAAGTGAGCTATCCTCTGAAGACAAGGCTCGTCCTCGATCTGGCCGGCTTACTGACCCGTCAGTTGCTGAGACCGACGACACCATCAGCATCTACTTGCGAGAGATCGGCGCAACCCCGTTACTCACCCCAGAGGATGAAGTTGAACTTGCCAAGCGGCTAGAGCGAGGCAACGAGGCCAAGAAGCGTCTTGAGACTGAAGACCTCGACCCTGAGGAACGGGAAGAGCTCGAGCGCATCGTCAGGGACGGTGAGCGCGCCCGCAATCAACTTATCCAGGCCAATTCACGGCTTGTTGTGAGTATCGCCAAGAAGTACACCGGTCATGGTGTTCCCTTCCTGGACCTGATCCAGGAGGGGAATCTGGGTCTGATCCGGGCTGTAGAGAAGTTCGACTGGCGCCTCGGCTACAAGTTCAGCACCTACGCTACATGGTGGATCCGACAGGCTATCACCCGGGCACTGGCAGATCAGGCACGGACGATTCGCGTGCCTGTTCACATGAGTGAGCAGATCAACAAGCTACGAGCTGCACAGCGACAACTGGAACAGTCACTCGGAAGAGAACCCACAACAGAGGAACTGGCCGCGGAATTAGACACGAGCCCACGCAACATTGAGCGCATCATGGAGATTGCTCAACGGCCACTCTCTTTGGAGTTGCCCGTGGGCGAAGAAGAAGACAGTGAACTCGGGGACTTCATCGAAGATGAAGAAACACCGCTGCCCACAGAAGCTGCCTGGCAGGAGCTTCTACGCGAGGAGATCGAGCGGGTATTGAATAGCCTCTCCCCTCGTGAAGCTCGCGTTCTGGAGCTCCGCTTCGGCCTTGTTGATGGGTACCCGCACACACTGGAAGAAGTAGGCGAGAAATTCGGCGTCACTCGCGAGCGCATCCGCCAGATCGAGACCAAGGCCATCCGCCGGCTACGCCATCCCACCCGCAGCAAACGTCTGCGCGACTACCTCCGCTAACCAACCCCCAACCAACGATCGAACCACCCGATCACCCGCTCTCTATACTCCTGCGGTCGCAGTGTGTGGATGTCCCGATGGCCGGCCTCGGGCACCAGCCACAGCTCTTTGGGCTCCCGCGCCGCGTGGTAAAGCTCGTAGGCGGCCCACGGCGGCACGAACGGGTCGTGCTGACCGTGGATCATGAGCAAGGGGGCGCGGAAGAAGTCCGCCCAGCGGATGGGGTCGATGAGCGTGAGGTCTACACCCAACTGGAGGCTGGCCGCCCAGATGATGGGCCGGCTCAGCAGCCGGGCGATGGCCGGCGGCATCCCGCGCCGAAGCACTATGGCGCTGGCCACCACATCCCTCACGCGCGCGAACCCGCCATCCGAAATGACAGCCGCCACCGCCTCTGACACGGGCGACGTGGCCATAGCCACAGCGCCTCCCATGGAAAAGCCCATGAGGCCCACGCGCGCCACGCCTCGCTCGCGCAGAAAATCGATGGCACCCAGCAAGTCCCGCCGCTCCAGTATGCCCAGAGAGGTCACAGCCCCGTCACTGCGCCCCCGCCCATGCCAGTCGAACATCAACAGGGTGTAGCCGGCCTGGTGGAACCACGGCGCGTACGCGAGATCCGAGTGCATGCTACCGGTGTGGCCCGGACAGAAGATGACGGTGCCGCGCCCGTCCTCCGCCGGGATGAGCCAGCCACGCAGGGTGACGCCATCGCGGCTGCGGAACGAGACGGGCTCGAACGGCAGGTCAAACTGCGACGGATTCCTGTATGCGTCTGGCGCGGGACGCTGGATCAGTTGGTGGCCGGCGTACCACGAGAAAAGGCCGGCGGTACCCAAAGCCGCCGACCCTCCAACAATCAATCGTCGAAGATTTCGCATCCTCATGTCACCCGCTTCGCTCCCAGGTCTACCTCGCGGGTCGTCGGCGACGACAGTTCAACCCTCTGTCAGCAGCTCCAAAACGGGAAGCTCGATCTTGGGAAAGGGCAAATCGAGCGCTTTGGGCTCAATCATGCCAAACTCCTTCCTCAGCCACAAGTGATCGGGCACCAGATCGACTGCTTCGAAAATGCCCGCATGGCTATGAGCCATTTAGCCATCTAGCCATTTTCGTGCTTCACATTTTCGTGCTTCACAGTGTCATATGAGGCATGTTGATTGGTTGCTACGTCTGA
>CAYYSH010000160.1:2114-7021 GCA_964474265.1 uncultured Anaerolineales bacterium | reverse complement strand
CATCGACCGCTCGTTGCTGCACGAGGATGTGGGCGTGGCGCTGGAAACCCTCTACGGGGACCACGCGGCTGAGATTGCGCTGGAGTTGGCCTACCACTTCCTGGCCGCCGGCCTGGAGGAGCGGGCGTTGCCACACCTCATCGAGGCCGGCGATCGGGCCTGGCGCGCCTTCGCGAACCAGGAAGCCGTCGAGCACTACAGCCGGGCACTTTCTATCATCGACGCGATGCTGGCCGATGCCTCGGCTGAAGAGATCCCGGAGTTGTACCAGTTGCAGTTCAATGTGTTGGGCCGGCGCGAGGAGGTGTACGATCGCCTTGGCCGGCGGGACGCCCAGGCAGCAGATCTAGAGCGGATGCTGGAAGTGGCTCGTCAGTTGGATGAGCACCAACAAGCACAGGTCTACAACCGTCAATCCCACTACTTCTGGGTCATCGGCGAGTACGATCAGGCCATCGGGGCCGCCTCTCGTGCACTCCCACTCATGCAGGCAGCCGGCGACCGGCTCGGCGAGGGCGAGACGCGGCTAAACCTGGGACAGGCGGCCCGCGAAACGGGCGACTACGAGGCCGCATCTCACCAGTTCCTGACTGCGGCCAGCCTGTTTGACGAGATTGGCGCGATGCAGCCGCAAGCCAGAGCGCTCACGCGCGTGGGCACACTTCATTCTGAGTTAGGGGAGTTTGAAGAAGCGCTGCGTTATCTGGAGCAAGCACTGGACGTGAGCCGGCAAATTGATAGCCAACACGATCAGGCCTACGCGCTCGATCAGATGGGTATCATCTACGCGAACACTGGCGATTACAGCAAGGCTCTGAAGCACAGCCAGGAGGCGCTGGCAATTGCACGGTCAATTGGCGACAGGTTTCTGGAGCGTGTCAATCTGATTAACGTGGCGGTTATGCTGGCGTATCTCGGCGACTACGAGCAGGCGATAGACCTGGCCGGGGCGGCGCTTGAGATCAGCCGCGCCATCCACGACCAGTCGGGCGAAGCGGTGGCATTAATCAACCTGGGTGATTTTGAGCGCGCTCTCGGTCGGTACGGCCCGGCACT
Organism: uncultured Anaerolineales bacterium; assembly: GCA_964474265.1. Taxonomy (GTDB): domain Bacteria; phylum Chloroflexota; class Anaerolineae; order Epilineales; family JAANWY01; genus CAYYSH01. The sequence goes on along the minus strand of CAYYSH010000160.1, from coordinate 5,965 downwards.
CTCTCACCTCCAGGTGGCACTTGGCCTGGCGGAGCAGTTGAAGAGGCCGTTTCTCGTAGCAGCGTGTCATCACTACCTGGCCGAGACGTACCGTCAGCACGAGTCCCGACAAAACGCGGAGCGAGCCATTGAGCACGCGCGTTTGTGCATCGCAGCGGCTGAACAGGCCGGCACCAGGCACTACCAGGTGCTTGGTCGCTCGGCGCTGGCCATGGCGCTGCTCGCCCGAGGGGACGTAGAGGACGCGCTGACGACGTCAACAAAGGCGGTCGAACAGCTCGAAGCTTTGGGAGCCATTGAAGGCCCGGAAGAGGAAGTGTATTATCACCATTTTCAGGTCTTACAGGCCGCTGGGCGTTCCGACGACGCCTGGCAGCCGCTCCAGAAAGCCTGGGATTTGATCCAGGCTAAAGCGCAGCGGATCAGTGACCCGGCACTGCGGCAGAGCTTCCTGGAGCAGGTTCCCCTCAACAGGCAAATTCTACGGGCTGCGGCGAACCAGAGGTAGATAATTCTTTTTTGGCTGCTCGAAGGCCGGCGTCGCCGTGGCCGTGGCCGTTGACGTCGCCACCGGCGTCAGCGTCAGCGTCGGTGTTGATGTGAGGGCCGGCGTGGCCGTGCCGGTTGGGGCAATCGTCGCAGTGGGCGTAGCCTGGGCTACGTTTGGATTCTCGTACCAGCACAACCGCCCACCTGGTTCCGCGGTGATAAAATCAACAGCTCCGTCACCGTTTACATCCCCTGCATCCAACGAAGGCCACTTGCGATCCGCCGGGTTGTCTCCCAGGGACTCGTTTCGCCGATTGAACCCCTCTGCACCACCATTTTCCCACAGAAACACCCGGTACTTGAAGTTGGCGTCCGTGCCCCCACGCAAGGCCAGTATATCGATATCCGAATCGCCGTCAACGTCAGCGCCGGCCACGCCAAGAATCCCTGGCTCACTGTACCCATTCGGGATCCCGGTGGCATCCTGGAAGTGATGGTTGCCCTGAGCATCCACGCTGTGCCGCCACCATGTGATGCGTCCGGCCCCCCGATTGGCGGCCACAAAGTCAACGAGCCCGTCCTGATCCACATCGACGGCATCTAGCCGGCTCACCGCCCCGTTGCCTGACGAGTTTCGCGTCACCTCATGCCGCTCAAAGCTAATCGCCAGCCCCTGTCCGGTATTCTCCCACCAGAAAATGTCTCTGGCACCCTCCTCCACGGCAAAGAAATCAGCATACCCATCATCATTGATGTCGGCGGCTTCAACGTATGTCGTCCCCGGGACGAGCAGGTCGGCGCTGCTTTGATGCGAGAAATTGCCATCGCCATCGTTTAGCCAGAAGCTCAGGAGCCCCCGCCTGCGCGTCGGGGCAAGGGCGAAGAAATCCATGTCGCCATCGCCATCGATATCCCCAGGGCTGACCACGGTAACTCGCTGGGAGAGTTCGGTGATCGTATGCTCCTCGAATACCGTGCCATCACCGTAAATGTTCTCCCACCAGTAAATGTCTTCGTTGGCCGACTCGACCGCCAGGACATCCAGGTCCCCATCACCATCGATGTCTGCAAGGCGAGCGAAGTCTGCATCCGGGGCCGGGATGGCCGGCTGACGATCGAACAGGCCCAGGAGCCCCGGTCCCGCCGGCCCGCCAGAGGAGGCCACCACCTGCCGGCCAGCAAATACAGAAATGAGCACCAATCCGACCACACCGCACCACGAAAGAATCCGTTTCATTCCAACTCTCCTCCTCAACCAATGAATCCAGTACTCGCCCACACGCCGGCTTCCAGGGCCTGCCAATCGTGCGTGTCCATGATAGCACATGAATCTCGCGGCAATTGGGGAAACCTGAGGTGCGAGCAGTCGTCTAATGGGCTTTGAGAAATTATCTCGGCAACGCAGTGTCTCATCTGGCCGGCGAGCCACGGGTTTCGCAGGCTTTGGCCATCCTGCAGATACCACAATGTGTTGAGGAGTAAGGCACGCCCACGTGCCGCATCTTGAGGCCCGTTCCCATCCCTCGACGGAGTCGAGACAGGCTCCGGCGTGCCCACTCCTCAAAATGGCCAAAGTCGAGGTCTAACGCCCCCCAGTGTTTTCTCGCAGCCTCAGATGTTCATGGACAGCAGCCGGCCGGGGAAACCGTCGGTATTATACTGGCCGAGCGGAGGGGTGTCAATCTCAAAACAGGGTTTGAATCTTGCTTCGCAGGGTTGCCGTGTCCAGAAAGCCCGGGTGGGTCTCAACGATTTCTCCATCGGCGTTCAGAAACACGGTCGTCGGCATGCCCCGAATCTTGTACCGGGCCACAGTGCTGGGGTCGAACGTCGTCCCCACCGGATAGGTGATGTTGAGTTCCTGCACCAGTTTCTTTCCGTCCTCCCGCGAGCCCAGGCCCACATACGGCCCGATATCCACTCCCAGTAGGATGAACTGGTCCTCCATCTCGTCATACACACTCTGGAAGCCTGGCATCTCGGCTCGGCAGGGCGGGCACTGGCCGGCCCAGAAGTTCAGCACCACCGGTTTGCCCTGGCGCAAAACGTCAGAGAGGTTGAGCTTCTCACCGCCCAGCGCCTCCGCCCCCCGATAAAGGGTGATCTCAAAATCGAGGGCCGCGATGGCGCGGCCGGCGGCCGTACCCGCAGAGCCACTCCCGCCAGATCCCGCTCTCGACAGAGCGAAGGCACCGATAATCGCCACCACAATGACGGCAGCCGTAGCTAACACAAGCCACGATCTGGGTAAATTCCTTTCTCTTTGCGTTGCTTCGGCGCGGCGCTTTCGCCGGCCACTCGTTCTCCTTCGCGACATTTAGTCCTCCCAATCATAAACTTCTTGCAATCGCACCGATTATAGCACCGTCAAATCGGGCAATCTGTGAGATGCCATCCGTAAGTTGACCTTTAGACGAAAAGAGAATTCTGAGGTATAATGGCGGCTAACCCTCAAGATTACCCCCACATTCCCGTGGACCGTGAACTGCTTGAACTCACCAAGCAACCAATTGACAATGCAGAATGAAGGAGGTGACTGCCTATAGCCCAAATTGCTTGATCCACCCCCGTCTGGTATCAGCGTCCTATCAATTGTGCAACCCCATTCATGCAAATCAGGGAGGTCAACAATGACTGTTGCTCGTGTTGTCGAAGTTAGCGCCACTTCTGATAAGAGCTTCGAAGATGCCATCGCGGTCGGCATCCAACGAGCTACCAAGACACTACGCAATGTTCAGGGAGCCTGGGTAAAGGAGCAAAAGGTATACGTCGAGGATGGCAAGATCTCAGCCTACCAGGTTAACTTGATGGTCACGTTCATCCTGGAAGAGGATGACTGAGGGGCAAAGCTGAAGCAGCCCCCTTGCGCAGAATCGGCCGGCTGGGAGCCAACTCCCAGCCGGCCTTCGTTAACAGCCTTACCGGTACGTCGTGACGATGTCGCGCTGCAGTCTCTGGACGATGACTTCACGCCGGCCATAGCGATTTAGAAGTCGCATTCTGCTCCAAAACCGTGATCCCCAATGGCCGACTGTCAAAAACGGTGCCAACGTAGGTGCCCTGTAGGTCAGAAACGTCACAAATGTCAAGAAAGAGTCAGCAGTTTAGCAAGAATACGTCATGAAGAAAAGCCGGCCTTCTGGTATACTATTGGAGCGACCGCTAGTTACCCATTATTATCGGGGCCACATCGGGCACGCTTTCGTATCCCCCCTATCCCTGCCGGCCGGCGACGACCTGCCACGTCGCCGGCCAGTTCTTTCCCAAAGAACCAGGGGGGAGGCATCAAATGGGCAAGTGATGACGTGAGTGAGGTAGAATCATGGTGTTGGCATATGCTTACACGGACGGAGGGGGCGTCT
>CAYYSH010000160.1:0-2014 GCA_964474265.1 uncultured Anaerolineales bacterium | reverse complement strand
GACGGAGGGGGCGTCTCTGTACAGGATAAAGATGTTGACTCAGGAGCTCTCGCCAGGTGGCTCATTCAGCGTTGCAGAGCGCGAAATCTGAGTTGGGCAAAGGCATCTGAGTTAGCCGGCTTGCACCGAGATGTGATCAGCGCCATCATTGCAGGGGCAAAGAGGCCTGACGGCTACAGACCCAACATCGAGGTTTGCACAAAGCTGGCTGAGTTCTTCGGTGTCACGCCAGAGTTTCTCCTGCATTTGGACGGGCGATTGTCGAAGCGGCTGAAAGACGTAGGAGTTGAAGAAATCGTCGCTCGCTATCGGACACTGAGTGCTGATTATCAGGAATTGCTGCTGGAGTTTGCAGACGCGCTTTACTGCTTGCAACTGGATTCAGCCGGCGAACGATTGGACTCGAAAACTTGAAGTGGAGACCTTAAAGGTTTCTGAAACCTTCAAGGTCTCAGACAAGGTTCAGAAACCAGGTTTTCTTGGCTGCAAGATGTAGCATCTTCACATCGCAGAGCGTGCACAGAGAGGCGGCTTGTCCTTCAGAGAAGAAAACCTGGTTTCTCCAAAGAGCCTCTGTGCGCAAGGCAAATCAAGTTGCCAGCGCAACGTCTAACGCTTCTCCCAAAGAGCGAGCGGGGATAAGCTCTACATCTGAATGGGCATCGCCGTTGCGGCGAGAGCGGGGGAGGAGCACCCGCTTGAAGCCGAGCTTGCCGGCCTCGTTGATGCGTTTCTCCACCTGAGTCACGCTCCGCAGCTCGCCACTCAGCCCGATCTCGCCAATGATGGCCAGGTCCGCCGCCACCGGGATGCCTTGCTGGCTGGAGGCAATGGCGACCGCGATACTCAAGTCGGCAGCCGGCTCTGCGATCTTGAGGCCGCCTACCACGTTCACAAACACGTCCTGATCCCCCAACGGCAAGCCCACCCGCTTTGAGAGAACCGCTGTCAGCAACAGCAGCCGGTTGAAATCCACGCCGTTGGCAGTGCGTCTTGGCACACTGAATGCTGTAGGGCTCGTGAGAGCCTGCACTTCCACCAGCAACGGGCGCGTCCCTTCCAGCGTAACGGCCACTGTCGAGCCAGGCACCGCCGTTAGCCGCTCGGCGAGGAAAGCTTCTGATGGATTCGAGACCTCCACCAGACCCTGCTGGGTCATCTCGAAGACGCCCACCTCGTTGGTCGAACCAAAGCGATTCTTGACGCCACGCAGCAGCCGGTAGGAGTGAAAGCGCTCGCCCTCCAGATACAGCACTGCATCCACAATGTGTTCCAGCACCCGAGGGCCGGCTATATTTCCCTCTTTGGTCACATGGCCGACGACAAACACGGGTATGGCCTCGCTCTTGGCCAGCTCCATCAGCCGGCTGGCACACTCCCGCACCTGGGTAATGCTGCCGGCGGTTGAGTCCAGGTCCTCTGTGTACACCGTCTGGATCGAATCCACGACGATAGCATGCGGTTGAAGGCCGTCAATGTGCTGTATGACCCGGTCGAGGTTGGTCTCGGCCAGAAGGTAGAGGTCGTCTGCAGCCAGGCCCAATCGGTCGGCGCGCATGCGAATCTGCTGAGGCGACTCCTCCCCAGAGACGTAGAGCACAGGCCGGCCATTGCTTGCCAACTGAGCTGACACCTGGAGCAACAAGGTCGATTTGCCGATACCCGGGTCACCACCGAGGAGGATCATGGACCCGGGCACAACGCCCCCACCCAGGACTCGGCTGAATTCCGCCATCGGCACGGGCAGCCGTTGAAAGTGGTCGGCAGAGACATCGGTGAGACGTTGAGGAGCGCTACGGGGAGTGGTCGGCCGCCGGCGCGCCGACCGAGATGCCTCGGTGACCACCTCCTCCATCGTGTTCCACTCATCACAATCCGGGCACCGCCCGACCCACTTGGGTGTGGTGTAACCGCACTGCCGGCAGACAAACTGAACGCGTTGTTTGGCCATCGGGACCTTCTTTCAAGATCGCTACAGGGAGAACAATTAGCACAAATATTCTACTTCAGATGT
>CAYYSH010000159.1:0-7072 GCA_964474265.1 uncultured Anaerolineales bacterium | reverse complement strand
CAGCCGAGATGATCAAATACGCTTCCAACGCCTTCCTGGCGACCCGGCTTTCGTTCATCAACGAGATTGCGTCCATCTGCGAGGCGCTGGGGGCCGACATCAAGGAAGTCGCTGCCGGCATGGGCTATGACAAGCGAATTGGGCATGCCTACCTGGACGCCGGCATCGGCTGGGGTGGTAGCTGCTTCCCCAAGGACGTGAAAGCCCTGGCCCACATGGCAGCCATCCACGGTACCCATCCGCAATTGCTGCGAGCCGTCATCGAGATCAACCGCGATCGTCGCCGGCAGGTGATCCGCAAGTTGCGCAACATCCTGGGCCGGCTGGACGGGACGACTATCGGCGTGCTGGGGCTGTCCTTCAAGCCCAACACCGACGACATGCGGGAGTCGCCGGCAGTGGAAATCATCCACATGCTGCAACATGAGGGGGCAAACGTCAAGGCGTATGACCCGGTGGCGATAGAGAATGCACGCCGCCAACTGCGTGATGTCACGTTGTGCGAAGATGCTTACCGGGTTGCTGAAGGCAGTGACGCTCTGGTGATTGCCACCGAGTGGAATGAGTTCAAGCAGCTTGACCTGGTCCGCATCCGCCAACTGATGCGCCGGCCTGTGATCATCGATGGCCGGAACATCTATGAACCTGAAAAGATGGCCGAACTGGGCTTCGTTTACCAGGGTATGGGCCGGGGCTACAACGGCACAGGGCGAACTGATTGGGGGCACGTCACACCAGTGGCGTTTGAGCGCGCTGTGTTGGAAGTTGAGGAGCCGATATTTGATGCAGAGTGACGTACAGGTGACGGTGTTGGATAATCACCTCACCGTTTTGACGAGAGAGGTGCATCATGCACCTGTTGCCAGCTTTTGGGTGTTCTATCGCGTGGGTAGCCGAAATGAGCGGCTGGGAGTGACTGGCATCTCCCACTGGGTGGAGCACATGCTGTTCAAAGGTACACCTCAGTTCCCCAAAGGCGAGATCGATCGACAGATCGCGCGGAACGGGGGAATCATGAATGGCATGACGTGGCTGGATTTCACCACCTACTTTGAAACGCTGCCGGCTGATCGTTTCGATCTGGCGCTGCGTCTGGAAGCCGATCGCATGATCAACTCCGTTTTCGACCCGGCTGAGGTGGATGCTGAGCGCACCGTGATCATCTCAGAGCGCCAGATGTACGAGAACCAGCCCACCTTCCTGTTGAGCGAAGAGGTCCAGGCAACCGCTTTCAAGGTTCATCCCTATCACCACGAGGTGATCGGGTGGCAGTGTGATCTAGAATCCATGACCCGCGAGGATCTCTGGAATCACTACCGCACGTACTACACGCCCAACAACGCCATCGCCGTCGCCGTGGGCGATTTCCAGACCGATGCGCTGTTGGATCGAATCCGAGAGCTGTTTGAGGGCATTCCCGAAGGCCCTGAAGTGCCGGCGGTGACTTTCACCGAGCCGCCCCAGCGGGGCGAGCGCCGGGTGACAGTGCGGGGCGAGGGTCAGACGGCCTACGTTCAGGCAGTATTCCACGTGCCGGCGGCCAGTCACCCAGACTTTTTCCCGCTGCTTGTCCTGGATAGCATCCTGGGGGGAGCTCAGCCCATGGCATTTTTTGGTGGCGGTAGCACCACGAACCGGACGTCGCGCCTCTACCAGGCCCTGGTGAAAACCGAACTGGCCTCTGCTGTGAGCAGCAATGTCTACGCGACGGTGGACCCGTATCTGTTCTCATTTTCGGCGACGGTGCGGGCCGGCAAGACACCCCAGGAGGTGGAAGACGCCCTGTGGCAGGAAGTCGAGCGCGTCAAGGCCGAGCCTGTCAGCGCGGAAGAGTTGACCAAAGCCATCAAGCAGGCCAAGGCGCAATTCGCTTACTCCACTGAGAGCGTGACGAACCAGGGCTATTGGCTTGGCTTCTCATCGATCATTGCCAATCATACGTGGCTGGAGACATATCTGGATCGACTGGCAGCAGTCACTGCGGAAGACGTGCAGCGTGTGGCACAGACCTACTTGATAGAGAAGAACTGCACAGTGGGCTGGTACGTGCCGATCTGAAGCCCCGGTGTATTACGTAATTCTCTGAGAAAAACGTGAGTAACCAGATGAACCTTTCTCTCCCAGATCCGGAATCCATCGAACGACGGACACTTGACAATGGCATCACGGTCCTGGCTCGGGCCAATTTCCTGAGCCCATCGGTGGTGCTACGCGGCTATTTGCGTGTTGGAAGTGTGGACGATCCGCCGGAGCAGGCCGGCCTGGCCAGCTTCGTCGCCGATATGCTGGATCACGGTACTCGCAACCGCACATTCGACGAGATCAGTGAAGCCATCGAATCCATTGGCGCCAGCCTGTGGGTCGGCGGTGGCCTGCATGTCACGTCTTTTGGGATCAAGTGTCTGGCCGAAGACCTGGATTCCGTGCTGGAAATCCTGGCAGATGTATTGCGCAACCCCACTTTCCCTGAAAAGGAGACCGAAAAGGTCCGCGGCCAGTTGCTTACCGCACTGCAAGAGCGGGACAACGATACGCGTAGCGTCGCCAACCTCACCTTTCTTGAGCTGGCCTATCCAGATGGCCATCCCTATGGTCGGAGTGGTGACGGCTATGTCGAGACGGTCAGGGAGATCACGCGGGACGATCTAATCTCCTTTTACCACGAGTACTATCACCCGCGGGACGCGATTATCTCCATGGCCGGTGCCGTCGATCCTGCAGAAGCCCTCTCGAAAGTCGAAAGCGTGCTCGGCGACTGGGAGCCGGGGGAGCCACGCCCCCCTCAGCATGTGCCCGAGATTCGCTTCCCGTCCGGCAGTGAGCAGCTCACAGAGGTTCGACGAGCGTTTCGCCCCTTGCCGGATAAGACGCAGGCGGATATCGTGATGGGGGTACCCGGCATCGCACGCAGCGACCCCGACTACTACAGTGCCCGACTGGCCAACACGATTCTGGGGACGTTTGGCATCGGGGGCCGGCTGGGGGACCGGGTGCGCGACGAGCAGGGAATGGCCTACTACATCTACAGCCAGCTCTCGGCACACCTGGGGCGTGGGCCATGGCGCGTGGTCACCGGAGTGAACCCGGCTAACGTGGAGCGTGCCATCGACACCATCCTGGCTGAGATCCACCGCATTCAGGACGAGCCGGTCTCCGAGCAGGAGCTGGATGATGCCAAGTCTTATTTGACAGGCTCGTTACCCCTGGGTCTGGAGACGAACGAGGGTGTGGCCGGCACCTTGCTGGACATGGAGTTCTTCGACCTGGGGCTGGACTATTTGCAGCGCTACCCGGATCTGATCAACTCGGTCACAATCGAGGACATCCAGCAGGCTGCACGGCGCGTATTTCCGCGGGACGCCTACGCGTTGGCTATCGCCGGCCCGCCAGAGCCCTCTTGAATCTTGAGCCGCGATGCGCCTGGGCGCACAATTGAGCGTGACATGCTGGTCGTCGGAGTCGATCTGATCGAAATTAGGCGGATCGAGGGGGTGCTCTCACGCCACGGTAATCGCTTTCTCGATCGCGTATTCACTGAGGCCGAGCGAAGTCACTGCGCCGGCCGCGCCGAGGCCCTGGCGACACGCTGGGCTGCCAAAGAGGCTGCCGCGAAGGCGCTGGGCACCGGCATCGGCGACGTGCGCTGGCGAGACATCGAGGTGTGGTGCGACGAGCGCGGCAAGCCTCACCTTCGTCTCCACGGTGGCGCTCAGGCGTTGGCCCAGAGCCTCGGCATCACCGAACTGGCAGTCAGTCTGGCCCATGAGGGTGGACAGGCTATCGCATTCGTGGTTGGCATCGGGCACAGCGCAGCCGAGGGCTCTGGGCAAGAAGGGTGACGTTGCAGGGGGAATGATGGAAGCCTGGAAGGAAGCTGTCCGGTGAGCTCCATCTGAGACAAAACCCCCTGGTTCTCGTACTCCCCGCTACTTTGTTTCCCTCCCTTCCTTCTTGATCGGTGTGAATCCCCGCCCCATCACGTCATAAGCAGATGTGATGATCACAAAGGCATCTGAATCTGTTTCGCGCACAATGTTCTTGAGCTGAGCGACCTGGGTGGGTGCGACCGCACATAAGAGCACGGTGTGTTGTTTGCCGGTATACATCCCGATACCTGTGAGAGCTGTCACGCCCCGTGCCAGATCCCGCATCAGTCGTTCGGCGAGATGCTGGCTCTTGTCAGTGATGATGTAGGCCAACTGATGCCGGCGTGGCACCCGATGCAACGCCTCGGGGATGAATTCCTGCGCGGCCTCTGCAATGTTGTCGATCAGGCGCCCCGGACCCAGCGGCGACGGGTAGCGCGGGAGCACTTCACCTGGTGCCTCATGCATCTCCGCTGTCAACCAGCCAATCGCAAAAATGCCGATGTTGAACAGAGCCCCAAGCGCAATCATTAACTCGCCTGGAACTGGCCCGATGCCGGCGTTGATGACGAATTCTTGCCAGGAGTGCACTGGCACAGGGTGGATGGCCACTTTGACGACCCATGCCAGGGCCAGCGTGAAAAAGAGGACTGCGTAATTGCGGCGGAACCGCCGGCCCAGCGCTTCCATCTCGCCGATTGGGAACTCCGGGCGCAGAAGGCTGCCGGCGAGCTCGCGTGCCCAGTCCTCATCCGGGCAGTATGGCGGAACCAGCATCGCCGCAAAGAAGTCGGTCTCCATCAACCGGACGCGCCAGGTCCACAACTCGTAGTAGCGATAGCGGCGCGATTCAATGTACAAGAAGACAGTGACCAGGATGGTCGTCAGGATGATCATCACATGCGGATTTGTTGGCGCGCCGAACGCCAGGGATAGGGCAGCAGCCGTGGTCACGACGGCCCAGTTAGTTGTGCTATCCAGCCGCGTGCGCCATGTATTGCTCCGCTGAACCTCACCCCGGTACAGGTGGGCCATCGCTGTGTTCAAGTCGCTCGCTGACAGCTCATAGCCACGGAAGGTCCAGATTGGCTCGGGGTGTTTTTGCTGTTCGCTATCAGGCGTTTGTTCGTCTGGCATGTTTCTCACCTCCTGAATAGCTCGGCCGGGTTGGGGGCTGCTGGTTAGGCCGTGCTATTACACGCTTATCTGACTTTACCAGTATTCAAGGGTGAGGTATCCTCAGATGCCTCACGGAGCCGCATGGTGGAGATATTGGCTTCTCGGTTTTTCAACTATTTATCATCAAGTATAAGCGTGGCTGCTATCATGTCAAAAGTGGCGCGCACAAGGACAAATGGCATGGGGCACCTGGCCGGCCACGAGCCGGCCAGGTGTAAGAGCAAATCCCCAGTTCGCGTCGTATGTGATGCAGGTGGCTGCATCTTGTAAGCTACTTTAGGATCAACACCTTAAGAGACCAATACCTCCGAAAGATCGCTGGGGCCGGTCTCCGACTGTGCCCCCTGGCGCGGTCAGAGACTGGCCAGAGCACTTTTCGGATAGGTATTAAGACCTTTCAGACCGCGGAGAACAATCTAATGAGCCGTATCAAAATCGAACGATTGCCTTGTAGCCACGACGATCACCAGGTGCACATCGAGTTGCCAGGCGACTACCATGACCTGGCGCACGCTGCCGATGACATCGTGCGGGAGTTCGTCGCACCGTATCCAAAGACACGCCGGCTCTACGACGCCTTGCTGGATGATCCCAGGGTAAACGCCCACTGGGACCTGGCCAATTACACCGCTGTGATGAAGCTGGGGTACAATGACCATGGCCCGGTGCATGCTCAGGTGGCGGCCGCCAGTGCCATGCAGATTGCGTCAGCGCTGGTTCGCGCCGACATCCCTTTCGATGTGATCGCTTCCGGCGCCGGCCAGCTTGATGATGCCATGCTTGTAGTCTTGGCCGGGGCGATGCTACACGACATCGGGAATCAGTTGCATCGCAAGAACCATGTGCTGTACAGCGTCATCCTGGCCCAGCCAATTCTGGAGCGACTGCTGCCGGCCCTCTACCCGGAACAGGAGCAACTTCAACTGATCCAGAGTTTCATTCTGTCCACCATCGCCTCCCACGACTGTGATCCGCCTCCCCTTACCATCGAGGGCGGTATCGTCACTGTGGCGGATGGCACTGACCTCACCAAAGGACGGGGCCGCATGGCCTTCGACCTGGGAAAGATCGACATCCACTCCGTGTCAGCACTGGCGATTGAAGAAGTCCATATTCGACCGGGGAAGAAGACCGCAGTGGATATTGAGGTGGTGATGAGCAACTCCGCCGGCATCTTCCAGGTGGAGGAGACGCTGGTTCGCAAGCTGCTTCTGACGCCACTCAAAGATCACGTCACTGTCCGCGCGTGTACCACACCGCCGGTGGGGCTCGTGGATCAACGGATCATCCACTGCGTTGTTTTGCAGGACGGATATCTCCAGGTGGATGAGAACGGCCACTAACAGCCCGTCCGAAAAATCGCTGGGGCTGGTCGCTGATCGTGTCCCCTGGTGCGGTCAAAGGCCGGCCAGAGCACTTTTCGGATAGGCACTAAGGCGGGGTGCGCCAGCCCTACAGTTCGATCCAGATCTGATAAACGTCCCGCTTAGGCCAGCGGGCCAGTTCGGCGACTTCTTTGACCGCGGTCTTGGCGTGAGCACCCTGGGCCTTGCGTTCGGCCAGCAGGGCACGCACCTGCGCTTCGGTCCAGGGGGCCGGCGACTCCTTCGCCGCACCCTCGATCACCAGCGTGAACTCCCCCCGTGGCTCTGTCGCCTCGAAGTGCTCGCAGGCCTGGCTCAACGTCCCACGCCATACCTCCTCGTACATCTTTGTGAGTTCGCGACAGATGGCGATCCGTCGATCACCCAGCACCTTGGCCAGGTCGATCAAGCTGGCGTGTAGCCGGCGGGGGCTCTCGAACGCCACCAGCGTATGCCGGAGCGGTGCGACCGATTCCAGAAGGGTGACCCGCTCGGCCTGGTCGCGCGGCAGAAAGCCGAGATACAGAAAGGTGTCCGCCGGCAGCCCCGACACCGCCACAGCCGTCGTCACCGCCGATGGGCCCGGCACCGGCACGACCGGGAAGCCCCGCTCGATGGCCTTGCGGATCAGGCGTGCGCCGGGGTCAGAGATGCCAGGCATGC
>CAYYSH010000158.1:0-7075 GCA_964474265.1 uncultured Anaerolineales bacterium | reverse complement strand
CACCCAGTGTCTCGTTGGGACCGCTGAGCACCAGCGCGTAGCCGATGCGGATCGGTTCGTCGGGACCAATGTCTACACACCCGATGGGGTCTTCACACTTGAAGCCGACCGGGGCTTGCGTGGCGGCCGGCGCTTCCGTCGCCTGGGGTGGGCTTGTTGGGGTTGGTTGGGCTTTCCCGCGGCCACAAGCCGCCAGAAGTCCCAGCATCAGAAGCAATCCGACGATCAACAGAATGCGTCTTGCGTGCATATTGACCTCTCCTCCTTTTGAGTCTCATGAATGCTCAGTCTTGAATGTCTGGGGTGTCCATTGATATGGAACAAGCCGACCTGATGAAGAGGCAAAACGAATGGGTCGGCCGGACCGAGAATCTGCATGGCTCCCTCGCCATCACCTCCTTCCCGTGTGGCTGATACCCACTGGCGCCTATTGTCTCAGTAGTTGGGAAAACTGATGAGCCGGCATCCCAGCCACGGCTCGTCATGCCACCTAGAATGCCCAGCTCCACGGAATTCTCAGGTACTGATTATAAGTCTCCGAACAGCATTTGTCAACCATCAGTGGCCGTGTATTGTGCAGAGAATTGCTCGCGTTCACCTCGCCCCTGGGAGGTCATTTTCAGAAATCAACCCACTGGCGGTCCTCGTCATCGAGCTGAAGCAACGGGCGGGGCTGATTACCCCGAGCCGGCCCTACAATTCCCCGTTCCTCCATGACGTCGATCAGCCGCGCCGCCCGAGAGTAGCCAATCCTCAGTTTACGCTGCAGCAGCGAGACGGATGCTGTCTGGTGCTTGCGGACGATCTCCAGGGCATCCTCCCACAAGGGGTCTTCCTCATCCCGCTCATCCTCCTGCTCCTCAGCCCACAAGGCCGCCTGCACCGGCTTGCCGGGGCCATCCAGAGCCGAGCGCCGCTCCGGAGGCGGTCCCATGCCTTTCCAGTAACGCACCAAACGATCAAGCTCCCGATCGGAGACGAAACATCCCTGCAGACGTTGCAGTTTGCTGCTATCCGGCGCCATCCACAGCATGTCACCGCGGCCAAGCAGCCTCTCTGCGCCCACCGTGTCCAGAATGACGCGGGAGTCAACCTGGCTGGTCACAGCAAAGGAAATGCGCGCGGGGAAGTTGGCCTTGATGAGCCCGGTGACAACGTCAACAGACGGGCGCTGCGTGGCGATGACCAGATGGATGCCGGTGGCACGCGCCATCTGCGCCAGCCGGCAGATCAACCGCTCCACCTCGTCAGGCGAGATCATCATCAAGTCAGCCAGTTCATCGATGACCAGCAACTGATATGGCAGTTTGGGCTGGCCGGCCTCCACCGCCTGCCGGTTATAGGCAGCAATGTTACGGGCACCCACCTCCGCGAAGAGCTTGTAGCGGCGATCCATCTCGCGCGTAGCCCACTGCAATACCCCAACGACCCGCTCCAGATCGACCACCACAGGAGCAACGAGGTGCGGGATGTTGTCAAAGTTGATCAACTCCACTCGCTTCGGATCGATCAGGACAAGTTGAAGGTCTTCCGGTGTGTGTTGCAGCAGCAAACAGGCGAGAATACTGTTGATACACACACTCTTACCTGAGCCAGTTGCGCCGGCGATGAGCAGGTGCGGAAGCCGCGTAAGATCGGTTGCCACCGGCTGGCCGGAGACGTCCTGGCCGAGGGCAATTTTGAGACCGCCTTCCATTTGCTGGAACGTGTCGGACTCCATGACGCCACGTAGAGCCACCAGATGAATGTCGCTGTTCGGCACCTCAATGCCCACAACAGACCGACCGGGGACAGGGGCCTCAATGCGAATCGGGGACGCGGCCAAAGCAAGAGCCAGGTCGTCAGCCAATGCGTTGATCTTGCTGACCTTCACCTTCGTGCGCTTCACCTTGCCGCCAACCTTACGCTCGATGTAGCCGGGCTCTACGCCGAATTGGGTTACCGTCGGCCCCTGGTTGACTTCCACGACGCTCGCCGGCACGCCAAATTCGCGCAACGTTCGCTCAATGATCTGCACCTTCTGGCGAATCTCAGCCTGGCTGAGTTCCTGGTCGATGTTAGCCTCCAGGACATCGCTGATGGCCGGCAGCCGCCACTCTCGCGGTCCCTGGCCACCGATGATGCGAGGCATGAGGGGCCGGCGCTGTGGGACCGCCGGCGGTCTTGATGCCGGCGCTGACACTTCTCCTTCTCTGCGGGAACGCGGCCCGACGGGGCTTTCTTTCACGCGCTCCATCACCCGTTCCCGCAGGCCTGGTCTCTCTTCGATGGGGGCAGGCGGCGAGGAGTTCGGACCGCGAATAAGGATGTCGTCATCTCGGTCGTGGACGCGGTGTCGAACGCGATGCCAGAGGCCGGCGACGATCGCGCCCAACTCGGCCAGCGAGAGGCTGAACAACATGATCAGTCCAATCGCCAGGGCTGCAAACAGGACCACCATGGCACCGAGTGGCCCTACACTGATTAACAAGCCACGGCTGAGAGCATAACCAACCAGACCGCCACCTCGATTGGCTTCGGCCAGCGCGCGTGGATCATCGGGCAGGAGCAATGTGGGGAAAAGATGAAGCAGGCCAATGAGCACGAGAAAAACGAGAAGGCCGCCCAGGGGCCGCTCCCAGCCAACCTCGCTCTCCTCATCCAGGCTATCCAGCACCATCCAGAAACCGATGGCACCCAGGCTGAGCGGAACCAGCACAAAACCCCAACCAAATAGCCGGCGCAGCACCTGGAGCCAGGTTTCCGTGATGGCACCCTGGTTGGCCGACGCCAGGCTCAATACTGTGACGCCGGCAACCGCAAGCAGCAACAGCCCAACGATCTCCCGCTGCCGGGCCGGCGCCAGGTTAAACCATGAGCCTCGCTTTTTCTTGCTCTTCCGCCGCGCCATGACAATACCGTCCGAGCCGTCAACACATTTGTTCTACTCTGCCCCTAATTATACCACATACCGGGCGAAAAAGAGAGAACGGAGATCGGAAATCAGCTCATGCGGCTACTTTAGCCGCTCTCTCGACCGCACCAGCGCCAGTTCCCAACCAGCGAACCTACACCTCCAGGATCACCGGGAGAATCATTGGCCGGCGGCGTGTCTCCTCGTACAAAAAGCGGCTGAGATCGTCCCGTAGCTTCGTGTGCAGCGCCTCCGGGTTGCCACCTCCATTGCTCAAGATGTCAATCACCCGCTGCTTCGTCTTCTCGATGAGTTCATCAGCGTCGCGCATAAACACAAAGCCCCGGGAGACAACATCTGGCTCCCGCAACAGATCACCGGTCTCGTAGTCCACGGCCGCGACGACGATAAAGAAGCCATCGCGGGCCAGGTGCTGCCGGTCCCGGAGTACAATCTGTCCCACATCCCCGATGCCCAGGCCGTCAACGAACACGTAGCCGCCAGGAACGGCGTCCCCCAGGCGAGCGCCGGCCTCATCAAATTCGACAACCTGGCCACTTTCAATGACAAAGATGTGATCCTTGGGGATGCCAAGTTCCTTCGCCAGGTTTCCGTGCAAAACCAGATGACGGTATTCCCCCTGGATCGGAATGAAATACCTCGGTTGCGTCAGGCCAATCATCATCTTGAGCTCTTCCCGGCTGGCGTGGCCAGACACATGAACGGGCTCCAATTGGTGGTAGATGACCGTTGCTCCCTGGCGATACAGGTTATTGAGGGTCGCATGGACCAGTTCTTCGTTTCCCGGAATGGGCGTTGCTGACAGGATAACTGTGTCCCCTTCACGGATGGTCACCCAGCGATGATCGCGATTGGACATACGCACCAGGGCCGAGAAGGGTTCTCCCTGGCTACCAGTACACACAATGGCAACTTTCCGCGCCGGCAGGTGGTCCAGTTGTTCAGAAGGAATGATGGCATCGTCGGGAATTCGGATGTAGCCTAGTTGGCGGGCCATCTCGAAGTTGTTGATCATGCTACGGCCCACCACCCCGACACGCCGGCCATGCCGCAGCGCGGTGTCAATCACCTGCTGCACGCGGCTGATGTTGCTGGCGAACGTGGAGACTATGACCCGCCCCTGTGCACGCGAGAAAATGCGCTCAAACGTCTCACTCACGATCTGCTCGGATGGGGTGTAGCCGGCCCGCTCAGCATTGGTGCTGTCGGCCAGGAGACACAACACCCCGCGGCCGCCGTATTCCGCCAGGCGCTGAAAGTCGGTTAGCCGGCCATCCACAGGCGTGTAGTCAAACTTGTACTCACCCGTGTGCACGATAAGGCCCAGCGGTGTCTCAATAGCCACGCCGACCGCACCCGGAATGCTGTGGCTCACATGGAAAAACTCGATGTCGAACGGCCCCAAAGTGATCCGATCACCTGGTTCGATCGTGTGAATGTCGGCAACACCCAAAAGGCCGGCTTCTTCCAGCTTGACCTCGATCAACCCGCGCGTCAGCCGGGTCGCATACATGGGAGCCGGCACATCTGGCAATACGTATGGCAATGCGCCAATGTGATCCTCGTGACCGTGGGTCAGGATGATACCACGGACAATATGTTTGTTCTCAATCAGATACTCTGTATTCGGAATGACCAGATCGACCCCCAGCATATGGCTTTCAGGGAACATAATGCCGCAATCAATGACGATAATGTTCTCGCCGTATTCAAGCAATGTCATATTGCGGCCAATTTCCCCGACGCCGCCCAGGGGAATGATACGTAGTTTCCTTTTTCCCACACAGACCTCCTGCTTTTAGAATAAACTCAACTGCTCAGCGTCTTCCGGAGGCTCCTCATCGCGCAGATGCGCAGCCTGGGCGAGCACTTCCGGAATGCGCTTGAAGTCTTCTTCAATGATGGACTTCCAGCGGGGCTGGTGCAGGCCGGCCGCTGGATGGTAGACTGGATAGTAGACGATGCCACGAATCTTGCGGGGCTTGCCATGTGCCTCCGAGATTTTGGCATCAGGCATAAACAGGTTCATAGAAAAACGTCCCAGAGTGACAATCAACTTCGGTTGAATGAGCTCGATTTGCCGGTCCAGGTAGGGCCGGCAGGTTTCGATCTCATTGGGTAGTGGGTCACGGTTCTGCGGCGGGCGACACTTGACGACGTTGGTAATGTATACATCTTCACGTGTCAACCCGATAGAGGCCAGCAATTCCTCAAGGTACTGGCCGGCTGCGCCGACGAATGGCCGGCCCTGGCGATCTTCGTGAAAGCCCGGCCCCTCACCTACAAACATGATCTTGGCATTCGCCGGCCCTTCACCAGGGACCGCATTGGTCCTGGATTCTGATAGAGAGCATAAGCGACAGGCTTTAACCGCTGTCTCTAACTCGCCCAATGTCTCGAATTGTTCAGCCACAAACCGCCTCCTGTGTTCGCGAAGTTGACATACGGTCCGTATCAATTGTACCCTAATGGTGTTACTTTGTCCAAGACCGAATCCATGCCCACACGGGCTAACGTCCGAAGGCCATCAGCCCTTGCTCAATTGCCAGGATGCCGGCAATGAACAAAAGATCAACCAGGAAGGTGAAAGCAAACGCCAGGCTTAGAAGATTGATCGCCCGCGTGAAGCCGGCCACAAACTCATTGGGAACCTGCGGGAGCCCGCCGTTCAGCAATACCACCAGGATCGCCATAAGGCCCACGAAGATGATCAGCGGTCGCCAGGGCTGGCGATCAGACGGGCTGGGCAACATGGCGTTGCTGATGGCAAAGATCAGGTAGAGCCAGAGTATCGCATTTGGGCGCTGGAAGAGGACCTGTGCATCCTGAATCACGCCGGCCAGTCGTGTCATGAGATCCACCTGGCCCTCTAGCGGGATTTCAAACCCGAGGCCGGCAATGACCAACACAACCAGGCTCCCGCCAATCAACGGCGCCAGTCCGATGAGACTTTCACGCACGACGTCCGTACGCGCAACCTGCACGGAGCCGAGTTGCAGCCCGTCGCGCTGAATCCTGGGCCACAGTGAAAGACCGCCGGCCCGAACGCCCAACAGCGTGGCAACGGCCAGATGACTGAACTCGTGGATGATCACGCCAGGCAGCATGATCAGAAAATACAACAAGACCGCCGCCTGCTCGTGGTGAAAGAGCAGCCAACCGATGTGCAGCAGCCGGCCATTGATTTCGCGCTTCAGCCACACCAGAGCAGCCAGAAGCACTACAAACCAAAGGAACGTGGCCCGGATGTCAACCATAATGTTGATTGATCAGCACTTGAGAATGTGGCTCGTGGAGTCGCCTTTGCGGGCGGCTAGCAGGCTAGAAAGCCTGCCCCACAAGTGGTTTTCCCAACTACTGATTCTCAGTACCTGAGAATTTCGAGGAGTGAGGCATCCCCCGATGCCTCACGGAGCCGCATCTGGGGATGCTGGCTCCTCAGTTTTCCCAACGACTGATTATAGCTGACAGAACCATACAATGCAATGCGTACTTTGCGCGGAGAAGGAGACACCTCAAGAAAAGAGTGAAGCATGGAAAACAAAAGGGATCAACCACAGAAGTACCGCAGCACCCAGATCACATCTGGCCTCGGGCGTGCCCCACAGCGCGCGATGCTGCGCGCCATCGGCCTCACAGATGAAGACTGGACACGCCCCCTCATCGGCATCGCTAACACCTGGACAGAGGCCCAGCCATGCAACTATCACCTGCGCACCCTGGCCGAGCACGTGAAGCGCGGGGTGCGCGATGCCGGCGGCACCCCGCTGGAGTTCAACACCGTCGCGGTCAACGACGCCATCAGCATGGGGCACGAGGGCATGAAGGCATCGCTCATCAGCCGTGAGTTGATCGCTGATTCGATCGAGCTCATGGCCGTCGCCTATCAGTTCGATGCACTGGTCACCATCGGCGGGTGCGACAAGACCCAGCCGGCCTGTGTGATGGCTATGGCGCGGCTGAACCTGCCTGGCATTTTCCTGTACGGCGGCAGCGTTCCCCCGGGCTGGCTGAACGGACGCGAGATCAACGTCCAGGACGTGATCGAGGCTGTGGGAGCTGTCCAGAAGGGCCGGCTGACGGAGGAAGAACTTCACGCGCTGGAGTGCGCCGCCTGGGGGTGCCCCTGGCCACGGTGGACGTGGGCGGGGGCCTGGGCGT
>CAYYSH010000157.1:0-7104 GCA_964474265.1 uncultured Anaerolineales bacterium | reverse complement strand
CGGCGTCGGCCTGGGGGCCATCATCGCTCAGATGATGGGGCGTGCAGTCGGACAAACTGCAGCTCCGCAGGCAGAGCAGCCGGCGGCCGGCCCACAGAACCTGAACCAGGTGTTCACGGCCCTGCAACTGCTTGTGCAGGGGCAACTGACGCTGGACCAAAAAGAGCGTGACCAGATCATCGCGCAGTTGCAGAACCTGTATCTGGAACTGGCGAAGGAGAAGCCGGACCTGGGCCGCATCAAGGAACTGCGAAGCACTATCACCGGCCAGTGGCCGTGGTTGAGCGACGAACTGGCAGAAGCGATGGACACGCCGGCGGTTAAACAGGCTATGGCAGCGGCGGCAACCGCCTTCACTGAGAGTTGACAGAGTTTGGTGACATGGCCCGGCATGACGGTCGTGCTCCAGATGAGATTCGACCGGTCGAGATCATACCTAACTATTTGAAGCACGCCGAGGGTTCTGCCTTCATCAAGATGGGCAACACCTGGGTGCTGTGTGCGGCCAGTGTTGAGGAACGTGTGCCCCGTTGGGTAGCGGACACTGGCCACGGCTGGGTGACGGCAACGTACAACTTGCTGCCACGCGCAACCCATAGCCGCACGGAGCGTGAGCGCCAGGGAGCCGGCGGACGGACGCGGGAGATCGAGCGCCTCATCGGGCGCAGCCTGCGAGCTGCTGTTAATCTGCCGGCGTTGGGCGAGCAGATGATTACGGTGGATTGTGACGTCATTCAGGCTGACGGTGGAACACGAACGGCGTCCATCACCGGCGGGTATGTGGCGCTGGCCATCGCTCTGTACGGGCTGATTGCCCGGCGGGCCGTTTCGCGCAGGGTGATTCAGCGCAGTGTGGCGGCCATCAGCGCCGGCGTGGTGCAAGACGAAATCCTGCTGGATTTGGACTACCAGGAGGATTACGAAGCTGCCGTGGATTTCAATGTGGTTATGACGGATCAGGGTGATCTGGTCGAGGTGCAAGGAACGGCCGAGGGGAAGCCATTTTCCCCCCAGGAGATGAACGAGTTGGTGAGGATTTCCTGGAAGGGCATCCAGGAATTGTTGGCAATTCAACAGGAGGCCTTGAGGCAGGCTCTTGAGCGATAGTCGAACCACGCCGGCCCGGTGTCCTGAGTGCCACGCAGTCGTTGCTGCTGATGCGGAAGCGTGCGAACACTGTGGTGCGTTGTTTAGCCAGCCGGCGACCTCGGACGAGCCTCAAGCGGGCGGGCATGCCTGGACATCCAGGCTGACCACGGCGCTGGAGACGTTACTTATCGTCGCGATTCTCGGCTCCCTCATCGGTGCCGTCTGGTTGATGCGTTCTGGCGAATCGGCCCAGCCGGCGGCGTTGCCCGGTCCCAGGCCCACGCCAACCCCGCTTCCCACCTCTACCGCGACCTATACGCGCACGCCGACCCCTACCTCGACGGCAACGCCTACCGTCACACCAACGGCCACACCTTCGTTTTACGTCCACGTGGTCGAAGCAGGTGATACGCTGATTGGCATAGCTTTGCAGTATGGCGTACTCCTTGAGACCATCCTGGAAGCCAACGACATGAGCGAGGACGATCTTCTCCACATCGGACAGGAGTTGATTATTCCGCTCGGCCCTGAAGTTGACCTGCCGACGGCCACGCCGACGCGGTTGCCCAGCGCCGGCTTCAACGTCATCACCCACACCATTCAGGCTGGTGATACTCTGCTTGGCCTTGCCATAGAGTACGATACAACCGTTGCGGACCTGGTCGAGGCGAACGGACTCTCTGGCCCGGACGAGATCCTGAGCATCGGGCAGGTGTTAGTGATCCCTGGCCGGGCACCGACGCCGACGCCTGTTGCGCCGACGCTTACCGCCACGCTCACTCCCACGCGCACTCCGCTCCCAAGCCCAACCCCCATCGAGCCGAGTCCTACCCCCCGCTTCTCGCTGCCGGCGCCGGTCCTCCTGGGTCCGCCCGATGATGCTCTTGTCGAGGGGGAAGCAGTCTTGCTGAACTGGGTATCCGTCGGGTTGCTGAGCGATGACGCGTGGTACGTGGTGAGGCTGCGGACTGCCCGCCCGGGAGAGGCGGAAGTGACTCGGGAGGCATGGGTCAAGGCGACTGCTTGGCGAATTCCAGAAGACCTGGCGCCCGAGTCTGGCACGACTCAGCGTTATCGGTGGGACGTTACTGTGGTCCGTCGGACAGGGGAGGAAGTCAGCGAGGCGCTCAGCCCGCGCAGCGAAATCCGTACGTTTAGGTGGAAGAGGTAAGCCAGGCCGCTATTCACCGAAGAACAGGTCCCACCAGGCTTGCCAGGGCTCAGTGGGAGCTGGGGATGCCGGCCTTGCTGGTTCAGCTACTTTCTGTTGCGGGGGGGCGGCTTTGTCCTCGAAGAGCGGCACGATGACCTGGTCGCCGGGCCGGCTCATCTTGTATTCCTCACGAGCTGCCTGTTCAATGTACGCATCTGTCTGAACGAACTCCTTCGTCGCTTCCAGGCCAGCCACTTCCTGTTCCAACGCAGCTACTTGTGCCTCGAGATGAGCTTTGGTACCCCGTAACTGGTGACCCACAAGGGCGACTTTGCCAAAACCAATAATGAAGTAGCCGGCCAGAATTATGCCGACGAAGGCCGCCACCTGGGCGAGGGAGATGGATGAGAGGGTTTTCTTGCGAGCCATAGTGCTCTCCTTGTGGTTGGGCAGGGCAAAAAAGCGGACTCCGGTCTATTCCAGAGCCCGCAAAACTGGTGCCCAAGGAAGGATTCGAACCTTCACGGGCGCAAAGCCCACTGCGCCCTGAACGCAGCGCGTCTACCAGTTCCGCCACTTGGGCTCAAAACTGTTTCTAAGTTTAGCACCGTCATTTTGAATCGTCAAATGCGATGTCAGGGGGCATAATAGTCCGAAGATGGGGCTGTTGCACAAGAGATTGGGAACAGAATCGCCGCCGGGCCGGCGGTTTACTGCCGGCGGCTCCAGATTTCCAGCAGTGGCAGTGCCTTTGCCTGGGCCGCGTCTTCGGCCGGCTGGAGATACCAGCGGTAGAGTGTGCGGAAGCGGTCGCTGGGTTGGAAGAGTGTGTGTGGGAGCTGGATGTTCTTTACACGGGCATTGACCCCGTAGTGATAGACCGGGTAGTAGAGCAAGATGGCAGGCACCTCTTCTGCGAAAGCTGTCTGAAACTTTTGGTACAGCCGCCGGCGCTCTTCGGTGTCGGTGGTTTGCCGGCCAGCTTCCAGCAGGTTATCGATGGCGTTGTTCTTGAGGCCGGCGAAATTCAGGCCTCCCTCGATCTGACTCGAATGCCACAGCGGGTAGGGGTCAGGGTCCGCGGTGCTCTGGGTCCAGCCGTACAACACGGCGTCGAAGTTACGAGACTCCAGATATTGTGTCCGAAGCATCGCGATGTTTGCCGTCTGTACGGATGTACGGATGCCAATGTCTGCCCACTGCTCAGCGATAGCTTCAGCCATCGCCTTGCGGGTCGGATCGTCGTTGGTCACGAGAGTGATCGCGAGTGGCAGGTTGTCGCGGTCGCGGATACCATCGTTGTCGGTGTCAGTCCAGCCGGCTTCCTTGAGTAAGGCACGCGCTGCGTCGGCATCGTACTGGGTGCTCCGTAAGTCGGGGGCGTATGCCCAGGAGCCAGGGAAGATGGGGCTGTCTGCCACCACCCCCTGGCCGGCCAGGTACGCATCCACCAGTTGCTGTCGGTTGACTGCCATGCGCAGCGCCTGGCGCACACGTTTATCCTGTAGCGCTGGCCTGTCCAGGTTCAGAAAGACAGCCACGCAACTGGCCTGCTGAGCCGAGTATATGGCCAGATCCTCCAATGTCGCCACTGTGGCCAAATCCAGAGCGGGAATCTGGCTGATGCCCTGGATATTGCCGGCCTGGTATGCTGTCAGTTCGCTTGGCAGATCGGGGTATAGCCGAAAATCAATCTCTTTGAGGTATGGTTGCGGGCCATAAAAGTCCTCAAAGGCCTGGAGTTTTGCGTGCTCGTCGGTCAATTCCACCAGGCGGAATGGCCCGGAGCCAATTGGAGCTGTGTTGAATGAGACCTGGTGCAGTGCCTGTGGGGTGATGTTTTTCAGGCGATGGGCTGGCAACAAAGGCAACGTCGTATAGTCGAGAAAAGGGGCCAGGGGTTCGGATAAGGAGAAACGGACCGTTCGGCTGTCGAGCTTATCTACTGTGACTGTGCGCCACAGCGGCGACTGTTCCGGCAGCAGGTCAGACGTCTCGTCTTGCAGCAGGCCGATGGTGTAGACGACGTCGTCGGCGGTCACAGGGGTGCCGTCGTGCCACTTTGCGTTCTCGCGAAGGGTGAACACGTAGGTCAACCCCTCATCCATCACCGTCCACGACTCAGCAAGGTCTGGGATGATCTGGCCTTGTGCGTCGGTGCGGGTCAAACCGCTGAAGATGAGCGTGACCAGGTCGTGCTCGGCGTCGGTTTCCCAGAGCAGTGGGTTCAAGAATTGTACTCGGCCTGCCAGTCCCTCGGTGTATGTCGCTTGCTCAGCGGGCATGACACGGTTGAGGGACTGGTTTCGGGCCAGGTTGGCGAGGAGGCCGGCGACAAGGAGTAAGCCCGCGATAGTGATCAGGAGTTGCCAGCGAAGTCGTTGAAACACGGATCAGCGAGAATCCGCCGGGATACTACTTCATGCCGGCTTACAACACGTTTAGCAGCGATACGAGCAGGAACAGGACAGAAAACACGATTGTCAGGTTGAAGACGGTGCGGTCAACACCGCGCCGGCTCTGATACACCGACGGCTGTCCGCCAAACACACCTCCAACCCCGTGGCCGCGAGCCTGTACGAGGACGAGAACGATGAGCGCGATCGAGACAATGATTTGCACGATGCTCAGATAGACTTTCAAGCGAGTACCTCCAAAATCCGTGAAGCAAAGAGCGTCAAGCAGAATACACGATTGACGGTGACGCTAATTATACGGACGGCTTCGGTTATTTGCAAATGTGCGTTGCTCAGTGAGCTGGCTCCGGTTCTTCAATCGCAAGGGCCAGATGCAGTTCCCGCAGTTGTTTTTCTGAAACCTCCGAGGGCGACTGGGTCATCAGATCCATGGCGCTCTGGGTCTTGGGGAATGCGATGACTTCGCGAATGTTGTGTTCGCCGGCCAGCAGCATCACCAACCGGTCGATGCCTGGAGCGATACCGCCATGCGGCGGTGCGCCGTACTCAAAAGCCTCGAGCATGTGACCAAACTGCGCCCGGGCCTCCTCCATCGTCATTCCCAGCAGTTCAAAGATTTTCTCCTGGATCTCGCGGCGGTGGATTCTGATGCTGCCGCCCCCGATTTCCCAGCCGTTGGCCACGATGTCGTAAGCCTGAGCACGCACGGCTCCCGGGTCGGTATCCAGCAGCGGGAGATCGGCTTCTTTAGGTGCTGTGAAGGGGTGGTGAACCGAGTCCCATCGGCCTTCGTCTTCGTTCCACTCGAACAGCGGTGGCTCGATGATCCACGCGAAGGCGAGGACATCGTCATCCATGAGGCCCAGCCGCGAGCCAATTTCCAGCCGAAGACGTGCCAGTGACTCGGCTACAATTTTGGCATCGCCGGCCACGATGGCGACCAGGTCGCCGGGCTCAGCATCGGCCGCGGCTGCAATACCGGCCAGCTCCTCCTGCGACAGGAATTTGGCGATGGGCGATTCGAGGTCGCCCTGAGGTGTGCGCGTCACCGTCACAAGGCCGGCGGCTCCCCGATCCTTCACAATCCGTTCCAGCTCGGCAACCTGACTACGGCTCAAGGACGCCCCGCCCGGGTATCGGACGCCTTTGACCTGGCCGCCGGCTGCGGCCGTGTTGCTGAACACCCGGAATTGGCTATGGGCAACGAGGTCCGTCAGGTCAACCAGCTCCAGGCCGAAGCGCAGGTCAGGCTTGTCATTGCCATATCGGGCAATTGAATCGTAGTACGTGAGGCGCGGAAAGGGTTTTTCCTGAATCCTCTTGTCTGTAACGGTCTCGGTTAGCTCGATGAACAGCTCTTCGATCAGGTTCAGGATGTCTTCTTCCTCCACGAAGGACATTTCCAGGTCCAGTTGTGTAAACTCCAACTGGCGATCCGCCCGCAGGTCTTCATCGCGGAAGCATCGGGCAATCTGGTAATAGCGGTCGAAGCCGCTGACCATCAAGAGCTGCTTGAGCTGCTGTGGCGATTGCGGCAGCGCGTAGAATTTCCCGGGATGCACGCGGCTGGGGACCAGGAAGTCCCGTGCCCCCTCGGGGGTGCTCTTGATCAGGATCGGGGTTTCGATCTCGATGAAGTCACGCTCATCCAGGAAGCGGTGGATGAACTGTATGATCCGATGGCGCAGTAGCAGGTTGCGCTGCATGCGGGCTCGACGAAGGTCCAGATAGCGGTAGCGCAACCGCAGCGCCTCATCGATGTGGTTATCCTTGCTGATCATGAAGGGTGGAGTTCGCGACGGATTGAGGATTCTCGCCTCGTGGGCAATCACGTCAATGTCGCCGGTGGCCATGTTCGGGTTTTCCTGGCCGGGAGGCCGGCGTTCAACGACACCCTGCACTTGAAGTACCCACTCGTTGCCCACGTCGGCTGCCACAGCATGGGCCGCCGGCGCTTCTGAGGGGTTAAATACAACCTGGGTAATCCCGTACCGATCCCGCAGGTCGACAAAGATGAGCCCACCATGATCACGCCGGCGATTGACCCAGCCGGCCAGCGTCACCTCTTCGCCGACGTTCTTACTCCGCAGTTCGCCACACGTATGGGTTCGTAGCACCCTGAACCTCCAGTAAACCAGTGATCGGTGATCAGTAAACAGTGATCAGTTGCCAGTTGCACCAATCCCCAATACCTAATCTCCAGTAACCAACGAGCGCTGACGGCATAAAGGCCCCTGCTTAGCAGAGGCCCCTATGCGCTCGGAGGCATCACCTGGCACAGAACTAGCTGCGCCCCCCGGTGATGCCCCTCAGACTGGTACTATGATCCATGGGCATCACCTCCTTGATATATGATAGCAGAGACAACTCAGGATTGAGGTGTGCCCCAATTGGCGCTTATTATCCCATAAATGGGAGGGTTTGTCAAGCATGGGTGCGTGTGGC
>CAYYSH010000156.1:344-7123 GCA_964474265.1 uncultured Anaerolineales bacterium | reverse complement strand
TGCGTCCGCTGATGTAGCGGCCCGGCTGGCCGAGCTGCGGGATCGGCGCGCGGTGTGGGCTGAGCGTGCCGGCGGATGAAGCACGACTTGTCAGTGCAGCATTGGTTCGCGATTTGGGAGCGGAAGAGGATAACCGGTCATGGCAATAGAATCTGACGTCGTAGCAGCACCACCGGTCGAACGAACTCCGGAGAGTGTGGCCAAACACCTGAATCAGGTGTTTCCGGGCGCAGTGAGCATGGGCAGGTGGAATGACTTGATTGTCGATAATAGCCAACTGCTCAACGTGGCTCGCTATCTCCGCGATACCGAGGGTTTGGAATACGATTACCTGACCAGTGTGACTGGTGTTGACTATCCCGAGTACTTCGAGGTTGTGTACAACCTCTTTTCAACGAAGCACTATGACGAAGGTCTGACCTTGAAAGCCCGGGCTCCGAAGGACGACCCTGTGGTCCCATCGGTGGTGAGTGTGTGGGCCGGCGCCGATTTCCAGGAGCGCGAAATCTGGGATCTGTTCGGTGTCCGGTTCGCCGGCCACCCCAACCTGAAGCGCATCCTGATGTGGGAGGGGTTTCACGGCCATCCCATGCGCAAAGACTACAAAGAGGGGTACTACGAGCAGGATCACAAGCCTCTTGAAAGCCGCTGGCCGGAGGGGTGGCACGTGCGTGGCGAAGAGCACAACCCATGGGGCCGAAACGTCGTGTATCCTCGGGGCTATGCCGCCGACGATCTGGATCGTTACTACCAGCTTCCAAGCGAAGGTATCCTGATGATCGAGCCCGAGGAGGCAGCGATTGCTTCTGGGGACATTCACACGCAGCGGGTCATGATCAACATGGGGCCGCAGCACCCATCGACCCATGGTGTCTTCCAGATGAAACTCTTGCTGGAAGGTGAGACCATTGTTGATCTGGAGCCGGTGGTGGGCTACCTGCACCGCAATCACGAAAAGATCGGTGAGCGCAACTTGTGGCTCGGCAACATGCCCTACACGGATCGGCTTGACTACATCTGCTCGATGTCCAACAATCTTGGGTATGCGACGGCAGTCGAGAAGTTGATGGGGCTGGAGGTGCCAGAGTATGCGGAGTATATCCGCATCATCATGGTGGAGTTGACCCGTATCGTCAACCACATATGGGCCATCGGGTTCTTGCTCAACGATCTGGGGGCTTTCTTTACGCCGGCCCTCTACGCCATCGAGGAGCGCGAAGTCATCCTGGACCTCTTTGAGATGACCGCCGGCTCGCGGATGATGTGCAACTACATGCGCTTCGGCGGTGTGGCCTACGACCTGCCGCCGGAGGCCAGGCCGATTCTAAAAGACCTGGTGTACGAGCGCATTCCGCGTGCCATCGATGAGATGGACAACTACCTGACTAACAACGAGATTCTCATCGAGCGCTGTAAGGGCGTCGGCATCCTGCCTCCCGAGCTGGCCATCAACTACAGCACCGCCGGCCCGGTGTTGCGCGGTTCCGGCGTGCCCTACGATGTGCGTCGGGCGCAACCGTACTCCATCTACGACCGGTTTGATTTCGATGTGGTGAGTTTCCCCAACGGCGACGTCTATGACCGGTATCGGGTGCGTGTCGAGGAGATGCGGCAAAGCAATCGGATTCTCAAGCAGGCACTGGAGCAGATGCCGGAGTCGGGCGCAATCCTGGCCGGCCGTAAGGGCTGGCAGACACGTGTGCCTGAGGGGGAAGTTTATGGCCGCGTTGAGAACCCGAAAGGTGAACTCGGGTTCTTCCTGGTCAGCGATGGTGGGGCGAACCCGTATCGGTATCACGTGCGGTCACCCTCTTTCATCAACATCACAGCCCTGGCTGAGATGTGCAAGGGGCATAAAGTGGCGGACGTGGTCGCGATTCTTGGCAGTATCGACATCGTTCTTGGAGAACTTGACCGCTAACCAGTAACTAGTGACCAGTAACCAGTAGCCAGTGATCCGTCTCGAGACGCGGCTATGCTGATAACTGATCACCGATCACTGGTCACTGATGACTGGTGACTGATCACTGATCCTGTGGAGGCAATATGTTTGGACTGGGCGTTGTACGTGGGATGAGCATCACCCTGCGGCGGTTGGTGGACACCTATCTGCGGGGGTATGATACCTATCCACGCACCCGGGAGGCCGGCGGCCGTGCCGATGTGGATCGCAAATATCCTGTCGAGCCGGGCGGACTGTTTACTGTCCAGTATCCCGAAGAGAAGGTGCCGGTTCCCGAGCGCTTCCGCAACATCCCGATGCTCATCTACGAGCCGGAGCCGGATAGCGAGCGTGCACAATACGGGGGCAATCGGTGCACGGCGTGTGGCATTTGCGCCAAGGTATGCCCACCGCAGTGTATCTGGATTGTGCAGCAAAAGGACAAAAATGGCCGGCCTGTCCCGGTTCCGGAAGCGTTCTTCATCGATGCTTCCATCTGCATGAGCTGCGGTTTCTGTGCTGAGTACTGCCCGTTCGATGCCATCAAGATGAACCAGGAGTTCGAGCTTTCCAGCTACGAGCGGCATGAAGCCTGGCTCTTTGACATGGATGATTTGCTGGTATCAACGGACTACTACGCCAAGACCCACCCTCGAGCCTGGGCTGAGGAGGAAGAGGAGCGGCGGAAGAAAGCTGAGGCCAAGCGCAAGCGCGAGGAGGCACGCCGCAAGCGCGAAGCAGCCGCTAAGGCCAAGAAGGCCGCAGAGGCCGCTGCGGCCAAAGAAGGTGGTGAAGAGGCTGAAATGGACGAGGCACGCCGGCGCAAGATGGAAGCTCGCAAGAAGTTTCTGGAGGCCAAGCGCAAGCGCGAGGAGGCAGCACAGTCGGCTAAAGACGACGATGAAGGTGAATAATTCGAAACGGCGCAGTAGCTCAAGAGCATGAGGAACATACACGCTTTCAGAATGCACTGATCATGTAACTCTCGGCGGGTGGCATGCTGGATGCCGTGAGTTCCCTTCTTCTTCCCCTCTCGCTGCTCTTATGTTCTTTTTGCTCTGGTAAGCCGGCTTTGCCTGCCGTAATGCGAGGAGTCATACATGCTTGCTGACTACGTACCGATATTGATACTCCTGATCCTGGCAACCGGGTTGGCCGGACTGGTTCTTGTGGTAGGATTGCTTGTCGGCCCCAGACGCCCCACTCCTACCAAGCTTTCTCCATATGAATCGGGCATGAGTCCCATTGGCCGTGCACAGCGGCGCATGCCAATTCAATACTATTTGATTGCCACCTTATTTATTCTATTTGATATCGAGGTCATCTTTCTGTACCCCTGGGCGATCACTTATCGTCGCCTGGGGCTGTTTGGGCTGGTTGAAATGGGAGTATTCATCCTGATTCTATTGGTTGGATACTTCTATCTGTGGAAGAAAGGTGCGTTGGAATGGCAGTAGATGAGGATCGGGTAATACCGTTGCAGCAAGAGAAGACCGGTGATTTTGGAATTATCACGACGACGTTGGATAAAGCTGTGGGTTGGGCGCGCTCGCGTAGCATCTGGCCGTTGATGTATGGCTTGGCCTGCTGTGCGATCGAGATGATGCACGCGCAGGCGTCGCGTCATGACATGTCTCGTTTCGGGATGGAACTCATGCGACCTTCGCCCCGTCAGTCTGATCTGATGATCGTGGCCGGCCGGGTGTCTGTGAAGATGGCGCCGGTGCTACGCCGGCTGTACGACCAGATGCCGGAGCCCAAGTGGGTCATCGCCATGGGGGACTGCGCATCATGCGGCGGCGTGTTCAACAACTACGCGACTGTGAAAGGCGTGGACGAGATTGTGCCGGTGGATGTGTACGTGGCCGGCTGTCCCCCGCGCCCCGAAGCGCTGATCGATGGTGTCCTGTTGTTACAGAAGAAAATCGAGCGGGGAGACCCGCCGGCCTATGAGCTCCACCAGCCATGGCGCGGCACGGGTGTGAAGTTCAACTCCGACTACGGTGTCTGGCCAAAGGAAGCTGAAGAAGAGAAGGCGTGATTGTGATGACGGAACGATCGAACCCGACGGCTGAGCGGCTAAGAGAACAGTTTCCCGATGCAGTCATCGCGGTCCGTGAGATGGCCGGCGAACAGACCGTAGTCGTAGATCGCGAGCGAATCGTTGAGATCCTCCGGTTTTTGCGAGATGACGAGGAGCTACAGTACAACTTCCTGTCCGATCTCACCGCAGTGGACTTCCTCGGGCGAGAACCGCGTTTTGAAGTCGTCTACCATCTGCTGTCCATGCCGAACAGGCGACGTGTGCGCTTGAAAGTATTGGTCGAAGATGGGATGTCCACGCCATCCGTCGTAAGCGTTTTTCCGGGAGCCAACTTCCATGAACGCGAGGTCTACGATCTCTTTGGTATCGAGTTCGAAGGGCATCCCAACCTGCGCCGGATCCTCCTGCCGGAGGACTGGGAAGGCCATCCGCTGCGCAAGGACTATCCGCTGGGCTACGAACCGGTTGCCTTCACACACAACCAGGATCGGGTTTACCGCAATAAGCCATTCGCTGAAGACTAGCCGGCAGCTTCGGGATTGAGGGCTTGGTGATGAATGAACTGATGGAAGATATGACGCTGGTTGGGGGGGAGATCGTGCAGGAACCCCTCGAAGGACGTATGATCCTCAACGTGGGGCCACAGCATCCGTCGACCCACGGCGTGTTGCGGCTCATCGTGACCCTCGAGGGAGAGCGCGTGATCGATGTGATGCCGGATGTGGGCTTTCTGCACACGGGCATCGAAAAAGAGGCCGAGTCCAAAACCTACAACAAGACCATCACCTTCACCGATCGCATGAGCTACCTGACCCCGCTCAACAACGAATTGGCCTTCATGCTGGCGGTTGAGAAGCTCATGGACATCGACGTTCCCAAGCGCGCGCAGTACATTCGGGTGCTGTTGTGCGAACTGGATCGTCTGGCAAGTCATCTGGTCTGGCTGGGCACAACAGCCCTTGAACTGGGCGCTATGAGCGTCATGCTCTACTGCTTCCGCGAGCGAGAGTCCATTCTCGACATCATGGAGATGGTATCCGGTGCCCGGATGATGGCGAGCTACTTCCGGGTTGGCGGCCTGGCCTGGGAACTTCCAGATGACTTCGATCAGGCGGTGACTCGCTTCCTGACAGATTTTCCGGATCGCCTGGCTGAGTACGAGGCACTGTTGACCAACAACCCGATCTGGCTGGAGCGAACAAAGGGGGTCGGCGTGATCGATGCAGAGACGGCGCTGAGTCTTGGGCTCAGTGGCCCGCCATTGCGTGCTTCCGGAGTGGATTGGGACCTGCGCCGGGACATGCCATACTCGTCATACGATGAATTCGAGTTCGATGTGGCTGTGGCGCAGGAAGGGGATGTGTATGCCCGATACGCCGTGCGTCTGGAGGAGATGCGCCAGAGTGTGCGGATCGTGTGGCAGGCGTTGGAGAAGGTGAGAGAAACCGCCGGCCAGCCCATCCGGACCAGCAACCGCAAGGTGACGCCGCCACCACGAGAAGAGCTGGATACCAGCATGGAATCTCTGATTCACCACTTCAAGCTATGGACCGAGGGATTCAAGCCTCCGGTTGGCGAAGTCTATGCGGCTGTTGAGGCTGCACGGGGCGAATTGGGCTTCTACATCGTGAGCGACGGTAGCGGCAAGCCATATCGCTGGCATATGCGCGGGCCATCTTTCGTTAACCTGCAGTCCATTGGCCCCATGGCCAGGGGAGGCCTCATTGCTGACTTAATCGCCATCGTTGCCAGTGTTGACCCCGTCATGGGGGAGGTTGATCGCTGAATGAAGAATCAACAACTGCTTGAAAAGATGCATACTCTCCAGGAGCTATACGGCGAGGAAATTGAAGAGATTCTGTCCCATTATCCTGACAAGCGCTCGGCTCTGTTGCCGCTGCTCTGGCTGGCTCAGGAGCATGATGGATGGATCTCCGAGACGCGGGTGGTGGAGATTGCCCAGATACTGGGGCTGGACCCGACGGAAGTGCGAGGTGTGGGCGGGTTTTACCACCTCTTCTACTTCCACCCCGTCGGCAAGCACACGGTTCGGGTGTGTGATGACATCGTGTGTGCCTTGAAGGGGGCTGACCGGCTGTTAGATCACCTGTGTGACAGGCTGGACGTGGACGTCGGTGAGACCACTGCCGATGGAGAATTCACGGTTGAGCGTACAGGTTGGTGTGTTGCTGCCTGTGACCACGCGCCGGCAGTCCTCATTGATGACGTCTACTTCGGCCCGGTGGACGAGGCGCAACTCGACGAGATGATCGCGCGCCTGCGTGCCGGCTGGCAGCCACAGGTGGATGAGGGGATCGAGGTGGGGGTTGTGGGAGATTCTTGATGGAGGAGCACATCGTCTTACGGGACCTCGACATCCCAGGAATAGATGACATAGACGTCTACATCGCTCACGGCGGTTACGAGACGCTGAAACGTGCCCTCAGGGAGATGTCGCCGGCTGACGTGACCCAGGTGGTGGTGCATTCGGGTCTGCGGGGCCGGGGCGGGGCTGGCTTCCCCACCGGTCGCAAGTGGATGTTTCTGCCCAAGGGCGTGTATCCCCGCTACCTGGTGGTCAACGCCGCCGAGGGCGAGCCGGGCACCTTCAAAGATCGCCAGATTCTGGAGCGCAACCCACATCAGCTCATCGAGGGCATCATCCTGACCGCGTACGCCATCGAGGCCGAAGTTGCCTACATTTACATGCGCGGTGAGTATCTGAAAGCCCTCTCCCAGGTGCAGAAAGCCATCAGCGTGGCGCATCAGCGCGCGTTTCTGGGGGACAACATC
>CAYYSH010000156.1:0-334 GCA_964474265.1 uncultured Anaerolineales bacterium | reverse complement strand
GATTTCTCGTGTCGCATTTACCTGCACCGCGAGGGCGGCGCGTACATCTGTGGTGAGGAGACGGCGCTCCTGAACTCACTGGAGGGCCATCTGGGGCAACCCAGGGTCAAGCCGCCATTCCCGGCGGCCAAGGGGCTGTATCAGAAGCCGACTATCATCAATAATGTGGAGACGCTCACCAACATAGCCCCCATCGTCGAGAAGGGTGCAGAGTGGTTCTGCAGTTTCGGCACCGAGCAGAGTCCAGGGACCAAGATCTATGCCCTCAGCGGTCATGTGCGCCGGCCTGGCAACTACGAACTGCCTATGAGCATCACCCTGCGCGAACTGATCT
>CAYYSH010000155.1:0-7128 GCA_964474265.1 uncultured Anaerolineales bacterium | reverse complement strand
CCGACTGGAGTTCAGTATTGCGGGCGTCATCTTCGTGTTGTGCATGGTATTTCTGTTGTACAGTGCCCTTGCGTTTCGCCGCCAGCCTGGCGACATGAGCGACGGACTGCCCATCGAAGGCTCTATGCCCCTGGAGATTGCCTGGACGGTGGTTCCGTTGATCATCGTGATTGGACTTGGCTTCTACGGCGTTGGTGTGCTCTCAAACGTCACTAAACCCCCTAACCCCGAGAAAGAACTGGTGGTGAATGTCACCGGTTTTCAATGGGCGTGGAAATTCGAGTACCCTGAACTTGGCGTCACCAGCTCCGAACTGGTCCTGCCGGTCAATAAGCCCGTCCTGTTTCAGGTCCACGCCACAGATGTGATCCACTCCTTCTGGGTCCCCGAATTCCGAATCAAGGTGGATGCCATTCCCGGCATTGACAACAAGATACGGATCACTCCAACAGAGGTTGGGGAGTTCAAAGTACGCTGCGCCGAACTGTGTGGCACGGGGCATGCCTACATGTTGGCCAAGGTTGAGGTGCTTGAGGATTCTGACTTTGAGGATTGGATAGCTCATGAAACGGCCGAGATTCCCAGCGAAGGAGAACTGGAGCAGGGTAGGGCACTGGCAGAGAAATATGGATGCTTGAGTTGTCACTCTGTTGATGGCAGCAAGCTGGTAGGCCCTAGCTGGAAAGGACTGTACAAAAGTGAGGTGCCACTGACAGACGGCACAACTGTGAAAGCTGATGACGACTACCTGCATCGCTCCATCGTGGACCCAGGAGCCCAGGTTGTACAGGGATTCCCAGACATCATGCCGAAGAACTTTGAGGAGCAACTCACCCCTAAGGAGATCAAGCTGATCGTCGAGTACATTGAGAGCTTGAGGTAAGGAAGAGGGACAATGAAAGTACGCATTTCTTCCCTTGGTCTGGTCCGTGGTCTCGTCTACGGGATAATTGGTGCTGGCGTCGGCATGGCAGTCACATTGCTGGTGCGTGCCATGCTGGGCCGGCCAGCCCCGGTGGCCGAGCCGGTCACGCTCGTCGGTGGAATCTGCTGGGTGGTAGCCTTTCTGGCCGGCGTGGGTGCCTTCGATGACTGGTTGAGCTGGGCTCTGGGGGCGGAGGCCGGCGACCCCCACCATGGTGGTCACGATATGCCCCGTTGGACTCGCTACTTCAATTTCGATCCGAACCACAAGGTCATTGGGGTTCAATATGCGGTAACAGCGGTCATTGTGATGTTCGCAGCCGGCCTGCTGGCGCTGATCATGCGCCTGGAGTTGGCGCAACCGGGAATGCAATTCCTGTCACCTGACACCTATAACCACATCATGAGCGTTCACGGTATCGTCATGATCGCCTCCATCCTGTTGGGCGTGGGTGGCATGGCCAACTACTTGATCCCGCTCATGATTGGAGCGCCTGACATGGCTTTTCCCCGGCTGAACGCCCTGTCTTACTGGCTTACACCACCAGGAGCCATCCTGGTATTGTCCAGCCTGGTGACGGGCGGCTTCGATACCGGCTGGACGGGGTACCCGCCGTTGGGCGTCAAGGCACCCTTGGGAGCCCAGTTTTTCTACATCGGTGTGTTCGTTATTGGCCTGTCTTCTATCCTGGGCTCTATCAATTTCCTCACCACGATCTTTAAGATGCGAGCGCCGGGAATGAGCCTGTTTCGCATGCCCATCTTCGTGTGGGGGATGCTGGCCACTTCGATCATCCAGTTGACGGCTACGCAGTTCATCGGCACGGCTTTTCTAATGGTCGTGCTGGAGCGCGTGCTGGGCATGGGCTTTTTCGATCCTGCCAAAGGCGGCAATGTGGTTCTGTTCCAGCATATCTTCTGGTTCTACTCCCATCCGGCCGTGTACATTTTCGTCCTGCCTGGTCTGGGGGTGATCAGCGAATTGCTGCCCGTTTTCGCGCGGAAGCCGCTTTTCGGTTACAAACCCGTCGCTCTGTCCAGTATGGCTATTGCCATCATGGGCTTTCTGGTGTGGGCCCATCACATGTTCACCGTCGGCCTGGGCAACGTCCTGAACGCGGCTTTCATGTTCACCACCCTGCTGGTAGCTGTGCCGACGGGCGTCAAGTTCTTCAACTGGCTGGCCACGCTGTGGGGTGGGAAGCTGAGTTTTGAAACGCCCATGCTGTTTGTCCTGGGAGCTTTTGTCATCTTCCTGGTAGGGGGGTTAACCGGCCCTCCCAATGGTCTCGTGGTGACCGATTTATACCTGCATGACACCTATTGGGTCGTGGGCCACTTTCACCACACCATGTTTGGGGGCTATGTATTCCCCTTCCTGGCGGCTATTTACTTCTGGTTCCCCAAGATTACGGGGCGAATGTACAACGAGCGTTTGGGCAAACTGCACTTTTGGCTGATGACGATTGGCTTTTTCATGGTGACTTCATCGATGTTTCGCATCGGGTTGCTGGGGATGCGCCGGCGCATTGCTGACTACGACCCTGCCATGGGATTCGGTTCGTGGCAGACCGTGGCGACGATTGGTGGTTTCATGGTTGGGCTCAGCATGCTGATCTTTGCTTACAACATTGTGCAGAGTGCTCGCGCCGGCGCGTTGGCCCCGGCCAACCCGTGGCGCTCCCGCTCCCTGGAGTGGCAGATTCCCTCCCCACCGCCGGAGGAGAACTATGTGCAGCAACCGATTATTGTCGGCAACCCGTATGACTACGGTGTGCCGGGTTCGGTGTATGTTCGGTTTGGTATTGCCGGCGCGAGTGAAGAGACGTGAGACGGGATACGCGATACGGGAGGCGGGTTACACTCGCTCGAAAACATGCACGAATCTAGGTACCCCGCATCTCGCATCCCCGTCTCGTATCACGCATCCCGAATCCCGTATTCCGTATCACGGATTTCACACGGCCTAATGGAGAGGTGGTAAAGATGGAAATCAAGAAGGCAGCAAAACTACGTCTGGGATGGATTGTTATCGCTGTTCTGGGAGTGTTAACAGCGGTTGAGTATTGGATTGCCGTAGCGGTGCAAACCGCCGTACTCCCTATCCTGGCGGTAATCGGCTTGGGCAAAGCCGGGCTAATCGTGCAATACTTTATGCATGTTGCCCACTTGTGGCGTGGAGAGGAAGGAGAGCACTGATGAGTACTGCCACGGCTGCGGCTCACCCGCAATATAACCGCTTGGCTCTCAATCGCCTGGGGTTGTGGTTGTTCTTCATCTCCGAGAGCATGATCTTTGCAATCCTGTTGGCCACCCGCTTCTATCTGTTGGGTACCTATCGCCCTCCGGAGTTGAATCAGAAGTTGGGGCTGGTCATCACGGTGATCCTGCTCCTGAGCAGTCTGACCGCTTACCGCGCCGAAACTTCTATCGCTCACGGAGACCGGCGCGGGTTCTTGCGAAACCTTCTGGCAACCATCGTTCTGGGCACGGTGTTCTTGCTCGGCGTCGTGCTGGTGGAATGGCCGGAAGCGCCCCACCTGGGTA
Source organism: uncultured Anaerolineales bacterium (assembly GCA_964474265.1). Taxonomy (GTDB): domain Bacteria; phylum Chloroflexota; class Anaerolineae; order Epilineales; family JAANWY01; genus CAYYSH01. The sequence continues at coordinate 3,657 of CAYYSH010000155.1, read as the reverse complement.
TCGTGCCTCAGCAGGGGTTCGGGATTGCTTTCTTTTCCATGACCGGCATGCACGCCTTCCACGTCCTGACCGGCGTCTTGCTTCTGCTGGTGGTGTATCTGAATGGCCGGCGCGGAGCCTACTCGCCGGAGAAGCACTGGGGCGCGGAGGCTGCGGTCAAGTACTGGCACTTTGTGGATGTTGTGTGGGTTTTCTTCTACCCGGCCCTGTATCTGATTCGGTAGATGAGCCTTATCTTGAGTGCCTGGCCGCCGGCCTGGTGGCTTGCGACAACGCCCTTACCACTTCACGAGGGTGAAGGCGCGGTGTTGCACGATGTGTGGCTGCGCTGGAACTGGCCGCCGGCAGTCATTCTGGTGCTGCTGGTGATGGCCGGCACCTACAGCCTGGGGTGGTGGCGGCTGCGCCGGCAGGGGCACCACAGCCTGGCTGGCGGCTGGCGCCTGACAGCTTACCTGAGCGGGCTGGGGGTGTTGGCATTGGCGTTGCTATCCCCCATCGACACCCTCCAGTCGCTGCTGTTCAGCGTCCACATGATCCAGCATGAATTGCTGATGATGATCGCGCCGCCGCTTTTGTTGCTGGCGAACCCTTTTCCGATTGCGTTGTGGGGCATGCCGGCCAGCCTTCGCCGTGCAATTGGGGACATGCTGCATTCAAAAGCCATCGTTCGCCGGGGATTGCGGCGGCTGACACCGCCGTGGGTGGCCTGGGTGCTCTACGTCGGCATCCTGTGGCTCTGGCACGCGCCAGCGGCCTACGACGCTGCACTGCGTAATGAACTGATCCATGATCTGGAGCATATCACTTTCTTTGGGACGGCACTCCTGTTCTGGTGGCATGTCGTCGGTGCCGCGCCACATATCCACGGTCCGATGGGCTTTGGCGCGCGTATCGGCTATGTGTTGGCGGCCCTGGCTCAAAACGAGGTGCTGGCGGTGGGTATCTCCCTGACCGATCGAGTGCTATACACGTACTACGAGACTGTGCCCCGGCTGTGGGGACTATCGGCACTCCAGGATCAGGAGTTAGGCGGCGCTATCATGTGGATCCCGGGAGGCATGATGTACGCTCTGGCAGCAGTTGCCCTCCTGGCGCGTCTGCTGGATTGGGAGGAGAAGAAGACCAGCCGGGAAGTAAGCGGTGAGATACGTTCGTTAGGACATGGGGTGCCGTAGTGTAGTATTGCGTATTGCGTACAACTGATACGCAGTACGCAATAATAGAGCAAGGAGATGGCGATGACCGTTTCAACCATATCACAAACACAAAGCCTGTCAGTGCGCCGGCTGTTGCCTGGCCTGGCACTTTCGGCATTGATTTCCACGATCCTGCTGATTGCCATGGGCAGCATCGTGCGCGTGACCGGCAATGGCCTGGGCTGCCCCGACTGGCCCCTCTGCTATGGTCGGGTGATCCCGCCGGCCCTGACAGGTGCCTGGGTGGAGTTCACTCATCGGCTGCTGGGCGGCTTGACGAGCATCCAGATCGTGCTCCTGGCCTTGCTGGCCTGGCGCGGCTATCGGCAGGAGCCGGGTGTATTCAGGCCGGCTGTGCTGGCTGTCGTGTTGCTGGTCATTCAGGTGTCGTTGGGTGGCCTGCACGTGATCTTTGAGATCCCGCCGGCCACCGGCTGGGTGCACACCGGTGTGGCCATGCTGATTGTCGGGATGCTGGCGGTGGTTGTGGGTCGCACGTGGCCGGCGCTCCAGGCGCTTCGCGGTACGACCCAAGAGCTGTTCGCCAGGCGGCGCTTCGGGGGGCTGGTTTCCCTGACGGCTGCCGCCACGTACCTGCTGCTCCTCACCGGCTCCTACGTGACTCGTAGCGGTGCGTCCCTGGCGTGCCCCTCGTTTCCTGGTTGTGGCTCGAACGTGCCAGCCATGCGCCGGCTGATCGATATTCAGATGCTCCACCGCTACGCCGCATTCACCGTAGCCTTCCTGGTGCTCCTCACCATCGTGTGGCTGCTCAGGAGCCAACGACGCCCTGGACTGGTCCGAATTGCTTATGGGCTTGGGGCGCTGCTTGTAGCTCAGTTCGGGCTGGGGATCGCAAATGTGTTACTTCGCCTGCCCATGTGGTCACGGGTGTTGCACCTGACAGTTGCAGCCGGCATCTGGGCTGTCGTGATCCTTTTGTGGAGCCTTGGCTACGCACGAGAGACCGTTCCAATAACCCGGCGTCGGGCCGCCATTGCTGGTTCAGAGGGTGTCCTCTAACGCCGCCCACCTGAATTGTGAGGATTAGACATGATTGCCGAACCAACAACGCCGAAAGGCTCGACCTACTCAAGACCCCGCCTGTCAGTCAGTAGCGTACTTCACACAGTGGTGGTGCTGTTCAAGCTGCGGATTGTCGTGTTGCTGCTGGCTGCAGCCGTGGCCGGCGCCTTTCTTGGTGCCGGCGGCTGGCCGGGCACCAGCACCGTGGGCCTGCTGCTGATCACCGGCGGACTCACGGCCGCCGGCGCTTCCGCGCTCAATCAGTACCTGGAGCGTGAAGCCGATGCTCGCATGGGGCGCACCCGACATCGTCCGCTGGTGAATGGCGCAATCTCCCGGCCTGGGTGGGTCGTAGTGGTTGCGGCCTTGCTGATCATCGTGCCTGTTGTGGCGGTGCTGCCTACGAACCCCGCTCTGGCCTTTTTCCTGGCTGGGGGCGCTTTCATCTACGTGGGCATATACACCCTCTGGCTTAAGCCACGGACGAGCCTGAACATCGTCATTGGGGGAGCAGCCGGCAGTTTCGCTGTCTTGAGCGGCGGTGCCGCCACCGGCGCCTGGTCTGACTTCAGCGTATTGGCGCTGGCGTTGTTGGTCTTCTTCTGGACGCCGATCCACTTCTGGAGCCTGGCTCTGGTGTACCGCGAAGACTACGCCCGGGCCGGCGTGCCCATGCTGCCCGTAACCACGACCCCTCGGCGGGCGGCTTTCTGGAGCCTGATCCACGGGGTGGCGACTGGGCTGACGGGCTTGGCCCTGGCCTTACATCCGGCGCTGGGCTTGCTATACCTGGTACCGGTGGCTCTCGCGACAGCCTACCTGGTCGGAGAGGGTTGGCGATTGCTGGTTAGCCCTTCGGGCCGGCGCGCCTGGCGTGTTTTCCATGCGTCCAATCTCTACCTGGCTCTGATTCTGCTGGCGATTTGCGTGGATGCGGCCACGCATCTCTTCTGATAACAGACGCTGGGTTAACTGCCATGGACTCCCGAAGTCTGCCAGACTTCGGGAGTCTTGCCCAGGAGCTATTCGCGCCAACAAATCCTGCGTCGGAATTGGTGATGCGTCAACGGACTGTCCTCTACCTGGCCATTGTTCTGGTGGTGGCTCTGGGGGTTGCTGGTTGTGGCAGACCGGCCCCTTCGTTCCGGGGCACGGAACTGAACCCCCCGCCGCCGGCCCCTGACTTCACCCTGACAGACCAGCATGGCAACTCCTTCCGCCTCAGTGACCAGCGGGGCCAGGTGGTACTTCTCTTCTTCGGCTACACCCACTGCCCCGACGTCTGCCCCACCACCCTGGCCCGCTGGAAGCAGATCCACGACGCCCTGGGCGAGGATGCGCAGCGCGTGCGCTTTGTCTTCATCACTGTGGACCCGGAGCGAGATACGCCAGAGCGGCTGCAGCAGCACCTGGCCGTTTTCAGCCCGGACTT
>CAYYSH010000154.1:0-7161 GCA_964474265.1 uncultured Anaerolineales bacterium | reverse complement strand
GAGCCGGCAGAGATATGTGCCGGCGCGGTTCGTGATTGCTTCAACCTGGGTCCAGAGTGTGAATATGCATGAATGGCAGGAACAGCGAAGGTCGGGGGGATCGGCTAATCCATGCGAACAAGTGGCAGGTAGGCGGTCTGTGTGAGGTGCCAGGGTTGGTCTTGCGTGGGCACAGGGGTTGGTCCACTCATAACAGGTGTGGGCGTGGGGGCAATAGGCGTGAGATCAGGGGGATGCGGGGTAAGGCTGGGGGATGGCGTCAGGCCGCGAGGTGGCACCGTCGCTGTCGGAGTAGCCTGGGAATCTCCACTGGCTGGCGGGGAAAGAAAAGCGGCCCTCGGCGGTCCCCAGTGCCCCTTCTCGTCCCTGGCTCGCACCAGGGCGAGGCTCGCGCCTGCGGGTGCATCTGATGGGTCCAGTCGGAAGACGCCCCACTCTCGGGCTGTGTTGAATTCGCCGTCTGCCGGCAGTGCCCGGAGCCCCGTGCCCGGCTCGCCCAGCGTGTCAAAGAATAGCTCGATTCCCGCGATTGTGTCCTCGCCGTTCCACATGTCATCTGCCTGAGCGTTGATCACCATCTGACCGTCATTCTCTACAGCAAGCCGGCGGATGTCGGGTCCGTTTGCACGTTCGTACGGTGCATCCGCGATCACAGCGCCGTAGATTAGCGCGTCCCGTACTTCATCATACAATTCTTGACGCTTCGTACAGTCTGGCCAGAAGAATCCGTCCTCCATTCCTCCGATTTCCATTGTGAACGAAGGAATCCCCAACTCGCCGTAAGCCCAATCCGTTGTATCGCCGCTGCTCAGATAGCCAACTCCCCAGCTCTGCATGGCGGCGTAGCCGGCAGTCTCCGCCATGCGATTTGCGATGCGGTATAGTCCGTCTGCATCGGGTGCCGGCTGATACGTATATCCCCAAGGATAGAGAATCACATCGCCGTAGGAATGGAGTGACAGCAACAGATCAAAGTGGGTCTGCTGCACCAGGTCCCGCACAGCCTGCGTCTCTGGCTCGGAGAACGGCGCGTGCCCACGATACGTGAGCATGCATGGCTCGGGACTTGACCCAACGTCGAGTCCCCACTGGTATCCGTAATTACGATTTAGATCGACGCCATAGCTGTTGGGTGGAGCACCGTTGGGGCAAAGTTGGGGTCTATCTGTGTTCTTGCGCCAGTCTGCCAGTTGCGCTACCCACTCGTAGCCATCCGGGTTGGTCATCGGCATGACCCAAACTTCCCGATTGTCAAGCAACCAGCGGACTTGAGGATCCTGCCCGTAGTTCTTCAAGAGGTCCTCGATAAACTGCAGGGCGACCTCAACTGTGATGATTTCTCGTGCGTGGTGTTCAGCGGTGATGAATAGCTTCGGCTTGTCGGTTCGGATGTCATAATTTGTGAGGCGCGCAACGAAGATATCACGATTCGCCGTACCATGCACCTTCTCCCAGGTATCGCCGACATCATAAAGCTGGAAGAGGTTAGGATATTGGGCTTGCATCTCGTGGAAGAAGAGGGGGAGGTCAGAATAAGTGCGGTAGCAGGCAGGGAACACTGGCATTCCTAGCTGGGGCGCCGGCTCAAAGTCGAGTTCGTATTCTTTCAAGCTCGCAAGTTGCTCTTGAGTGACCTGGGCCAGTACTCGATCACCGTCAACTTGCCAGACATCCAGTCCACCGTCTACCCACTGCTGTATCTGTTTGCTCGTTTTAGCGTGTAACCACACCAGCCGCCGTTCCGGTGGTGCTGCGTCGGTTGTTTCGCTGTAGATCACCGATGTCACGGCCAGAGTGACACCGATACACATGATGCCAAACAGTGCCGACCAGGATGCACGCTGCAATGGATGTCTCCTTGTACTTGCGGTTAGTGCGGTTGCCTTGTGAGGCCATTTTAGAGGAAATTGGGGATCCTGTCAACGCCCGAAGCTTACGAAAACCTCTAATAAGGCGTCGATTTGGCAATGATTGTGGTATCCATCCACAATCCCAACGGAAAACCAACCTTGCCGGCGGTTTTCAATATCGCCTGTCGGCCAGGATTGGCAGGAGCAACGCAGCGTTTCCGGCGGTTCCCCCGGCCAGATCAACGTTGGCGGTGAAAACCACCTCACTGGTAGAACCGGTGACCTCTGTCAGACGGTCATTCTCAATGCGGAAGATGGGGTGTCCGTTTGCAGCCGGTCCGTCGTATATCTCGTTTCCTCGCAAGGTGTAGATGACCGGGCCGGCCTCGCCGGCCTGTACCTGGTTGCCGTGCAGGGTGTACAACAGCTCGCCCAATGTGCCGGCTCCCCGGTAGATGCGCGTATCGCGCACCGTCATGAGGATGTGACCGTTGTGAGCCGAGCCCTCGTACACGTAGCCACCTCGGATTTCGAATGCTGGCTCGCCGGTGTCGGTTGCCCAAAGTGTGACATCTTGTGATTGGGGCACCATGTACTCACGCAGGTCCAGCCAGGCAATTGCCGGCACACCGCGTGTCCCGGTTGCATCCTGCGCCACGACGAAAAGGGGTACGCGCTGGCCGGCATACTGCATGAAGACGTTGTCGTCCAAATGGGTTGTCATCCATTCGTTTTCGGTGTTGCAATCCCCGTCACTCGGCGACAGAGCAATGCCAGTTCCAGGCTCGCCCAGCGTCTCAATGAAGAGTTCGGCTGCCTCAATCGCGTTGCCGCCTGTCCACTGGTCGCTGATCCGCGCTCGAACAGCAATCCGCGGCTCGCTGACATCAACGGCAATCTGGCGGACGTCTGGGCCGCCAGCCACCTCGTACGGATGGTCAGCCGCCATGGCCGCATAGATCAACGCTGGGCGCAACTCCTGGTAGATCTGGTCTTTGAGACTGCAGGCCGGCCAGAAGGAGCCTCCACCCACTTCGATCGTAAACGAAGGAATACCTAGCTCGCCGTAGCTCCAGTCTGTCGTGTCGCCGCTGCTCATGTAGCCAATTCCGGTAGACTGCTCTGCGATGTAGCCGACCGCTTTAGCCATTCGCGTTGCCAGGGCGTTCAAGTCTGCGGCGTCGGGTGCCGGCTCCCATGTGTGTGCCCACGGGTATAGCACCAGTCTCCCGTACGAGTGGAGCGACACAAGGATGTCGAAGTCCTGCTGTCGCACCAGATCGCGAATTGCCTGAGTCTCGGGCTCGGAGAAAGGTGCCTCACCGCGGTATGTGAGATTGCATGGCTCAGGGCTGGAGCCGGCATCCAGTCCCCATTGGTAACCGTAATTCCGGTTCAGATCAACTCCGTAGCTCCATGGAGGCGAGCCATCAGGACACCGTTCCGACCTGTTTGCATTCTTGCGCCAGTCTTCTGCCTGTGCAGCCCGTGCATATCCATCTGGATTGGCCATGGGCATCACCCAGATTTCGCGGTTATCAAGTAGCCAGGTGATGGTTGGGTCTTGCCCGTAGTTGACCAGCAAATCGTCTATGAAATCCATGGCGATTTCTGGCGTGATGATCTCGCGCGCATGGTGCTCAGCCACGAGGAAGAGTTTCGGCTTAGGCTGGGAGTTTTCCAGATTCGTCAACTGAACGACGTAAAGGTCCCGATCCGCCAGCCCATTCTGTTTCTCCCACGAGTCGCCGATGTCAAACGAATGGAGAAGTTGGGGGTATCGGCTTTCACGTTCGTGTAGGAAGAGGAGCATGTCGTCATACGTGCGGTAGCAGGCCGGAAACGAGGCGCGTGCCGACAGGTTGACGTCGCTGAGACTGAAGCCCTCGGCTTCCAGCGCTAGTCGCTGTCCGTTGCCCAGAGAGACGAGAGCCGTTGTGCCGTGAACCTCCCACACATCCAGGCCATTGTCAACCCACGTCTGGAGTTGGGAGCGATCCTTAAAGTGGAGTCGAACGAGATAGCGATCTGGAGAAGCGGCACTGGCGGAGGAAGGGAACTGGAGCAAAGCGATTAGCAACACGAAGCCGGCCACCAGAAACCGGTAGAATACCCGTGTGAGCCAACAGCAGTGTGTACGCTTTGTCAAGGGCTTCTCCTGCCTCGATATGCTCAATGACCGGCCGGTCCTCACCTTCAGGCTGGTGTGAGATACTATACCACAGTAGCCAGATGCCGTCAAGGTGCCCATTTTTTCGAGTTCCATTCGCCTTGTCAACGTTCCGCCTACTCAGTTTCATGTTACCACGCTCAGGTCCAAGCTTGATCAAAGCCAGGTCAAAATTGTGTCTTATGGCAGTGCGTCTGCGATCCCGTATCAGTTTAGTCGCCTAATATTACAACTCTCATTGCGAAGCCCTTCTGGGCGGATGGCGCCAGTCGGCACCACAATAGGCTCTCCCGGCTTGTTAGCCCCTGAATGCCCAGCGTCGATTTGTACCGCTTTACGCGCTGTGGTACAATACCATCTTGTGGAAGCCCCAAAGCGTCTGCGGTAGCAGAGTCGTTCGTGGGGCACCGTGGAGCATGAAAACCATGGCATGGAGCGACCGGGGACCAGCCGGAGTGAGTCTCATCGGACCAGAATTGCGGCTAGAGGATGGCCTATGATATCGGCAGTCGAGCAGGCACGTGCCGGCCTCCGTAGCTGGCAATTCTGGCTGGGCCTTGGCATCAGTATTGCCTGTCTCGTGCTTGTTTTTCGCGGCGTGGATTTCCAGGAGTTAGCGTCTGCTCTGCGGGCTGCCGATTACGTCTGGCTGGTGCCGGCGGTCGCATTGCTGGTGGCCAGTCTCGCTGCCCGCGCCGTCCGCTGGCGGGGTCTGTTCTTCCCACAAACTGGCCTGAAACTGGCCACGCTGTTTGATGTGCTTAACATAAGCTACCTGATCAACAACATCATCCCCGCTCGTGTTGGTGACCTGGCGCGGGCCGGCCTGATCAGCACTCGCGAGCCGGTAAGTGCCTCTCGCGCACTGGCGACCGTCGTTGTCGAGCGCGTCCTGGACGGCCTGACCCTGGTTGTGATGCTGGGGCTCTTGTTGCCGCTGTTTCCCGTGCCGGCCTGGATCGGGCGCCTGGGGCAGGTGGCCGGCGTGTCCATGGCCGCCGCCGGTGTAGGGCTGATGGTGCTCTCGACGCAGCGGGCGCGGAGCGTGAGATGGTCACATGCAGTGCTGCAGCGAATCCCTCGTGTCGACGGGGTGCGATGGGCTGAGCGGGTCGGCAATCTGGTGGACGGGCTGGGTGCTCTGCGCTCGCCGGCGGCGTTGGGGCAGGCCGGCGCCTGGTCGGTGGTCGTCTGGCTGCTGTCGGGGGCGGCTTACTACTTTGTGCTGCGAGCCTTCGACCTGGGCCTGTCGATCTCTGCCGGCCTGTTTGTGCTGGTGGTGACGACGTTGGTGTTGATTGTGCCGGCAACGCCCGGCTATGTGGGCGTCTTCGACTACACGGCGGTGCTCGCACTCTCGGTGTTTGGCGTAGAGCGCAGTCTGGCGTTGAGCTGTGCCATCGTGCTCCATGCTGTGAGCTATGCCACGTTCAGCGTGATGGGGCTCATTTCGCTGGTGAGGGAGAGTCTATCGCTATCGGCAGTGATCCGCGGTGGGGAGCCGCCGGTGATTGGCGAGCAGTGATCCATTCTCCATAGCAACAAGGAGCAGTAGTGGAATCCAAGCGTGTCTTGATCACAGGTGGTGCCGGCTTTGTCGGTTGCAACCTGGCAGATTACTTCATCGAGAAGGGCCATCAGGTCACAATCTTCGATAATTTTTATCGGAAAGGTGTCCAGTACAACGTTGCATGGTTGCGGACGCGCCATGGTGACAGCGTCCGGGTGATCGAAGGTGACATCCGCGACTATCAGGCCATTCGGCGGGCGACCGAGGGGATGGAAGTGGTGTACCATGTGGCCGCCCAGACCGCAGTTACGACGTCTGTCCGGAACCCGCGCGAGGATTTTGAGATCAACGCCTGGGGAACGTTCAATGTGCTGGAGGCAGCGCGGGAAACAGGTGAGAACCCGGTGGTCATTTTCACGTCTACCAACAAAGTCTATGGCGAGATGGAGGACGTCCGGGTCGAGGAGAAGGAGAGGCGATATGCGTACGTGGATCGCCCCTTCGGCATCGACGAGCATCAGCCCCTTGACTTTCATTCGCCCTATGGCTGCTCAAAAGGGACAGCCGATCAGTATGTCCGCGACTACGCACGCATCTATGGTCTGCCAACGGTCGTCTTTCGCATGGGATCGATCTACGGTCCGCACCAATTTGGGGTAGAGGACCAGGCCTGGGTGGCCTATTTCGTCATCGCGGCTGTCAAAGGCTGGCCGATCACCATCTACGGTGATGGGAAGCAGGTGCGCGATGTGTTGTACATCGACGATCTGGTGCGGGCCTTCGAGCTGGCCACGGAGCGGATTGAGGTGACCGCCGGCCAGATTTACAACATCGGCGGCGGGCCTGACAACACGATCTCCATCTGGGCCGAATTCGCCCCTATCCTCAGCGACATCCTGGGCCGCCCGGTGGAGGCTGCCGGCTACTCTGACTGGCGTCCTGGCGACCAGCGGATTTACGTCAGCGACATTCGCAAGGCACAGCGCGACTTTGGATGGCAGCCAAAAGTTGGCGTCGAAGATGGGATCAGACGAATCACGGAATGGGTGCTGGAGAATCGAGATTTGTTCGAACCATGAAAATTCTGTTTGTCTTAACTTACTACCGTCCACACATTAGCGGTCTCACCATCTACGTGCAGCGACTGGCCGAGGCATTAGCCGCCAACGGCCATCAGGTCACGGTACTCACTTCTCACTACGATAAATCACTTCCGTACGAGGAAGACATGCACGGCGTTCACGTCGTGCGCGCACCGGTGCTGTTTCGCATCAGCAAGGGCGTGATTATGCCCACGTTTCCCAGGCTGGTGACAGAGCTGCTCCGCGAGCACGACGTGGTGAGTGTGCATCTTCCTCAGTTCGAGGCGAGCCTGATTGCCTTTCTGGCTCGCTTTGTGGTGCGCCGGCCTGTGATTCTCACGTATCACTGCGACCTGCAGTTGCCGGCAGGGTTATTCAACCGCTTCGTGGATCAGGTTGTGTTTGTCAGCAATTACCTGGCCGGCCTCCTGGCAGACCGGATTGTCGCATACACCCAGGACTATGCAGAGCACTCGCGCTTTCTCTCGCGTTTTCTGCACAAGATCGAGGTCATTCCGCCGCCGGTGATCATTCCGCCGCCGGAAGCCG
>CAYYSH010000153.1:0-7171 GCA_964474265.1 uncultured Anaerolineales bacterium | reverse complement strand
CCGGCAGAGGAGAAAGAGCGCCGGCGCAAAGCTCTGGACGAGTTGCAAGCGCAGATTGTAGCAGAGAAAAATCGCCGGCTGCTGGGGCAGACTGTTGAGATTCTGGTTGAAGATAAGCACAAAGGCAAATGGCGCGGCCGCACGCGGACCAACAAGCTCGTTTTCTTTGAAGATAACGGGGACTGGCGCGGCAAGCTGGTGGACGTACGAATCACATGGGCCGGCCCATGGTCAATGCAGGCCGAACTGGCCCAGAACGGACATCAACAGCCAGTCCAACTTCAGCGGGGGACGATACAACTAACGTAACATACCTGGGGAAAATTACCAACTTTGCCAGAATTCATAAAACAGGCCGCAACTTTCGCGGCCTTTTTACGTTACAATAGGTGGTATTCTGCCCGGTTATGTCGCAATCACCCCCCTGATGGCGACTCACATTAACAAGAAGGGGGAAGCGCTGTGCCACGGACAACCCTGCCCACCGAGGCACGACCGTCAACGTCGATTCGGATAAACGGTCTGCTGCTGGATGTCGCGAATCGTCAGGTCATCACGAAGCGCGACACATACCACCTGACACCGATGGAATGCCGGCTCCTCGCAGTGTTGATGCGGAACGCCGGTGAAGTCTTGAGCCGCAAGTACCTCATGCAGGAGGTTTGGCGGACGAATTTTATTGATGACACGCGGACGTTGGAGGTCCATGTGTGCTGGCTTCGCAAGAAGATCGAAGAGGATCCCCGTCGTCCGCGCTATCTGCGGACAGTCCGCGGCAAAGGATACCAGTTCGCAATTGCAAATTAGTTACTAGGACTGCGTATCCAAACTTTACATTATACGTTCAATAGGGTAGCAGGCTGCTGGTCAGGTCCGTTTTCGGACCGATAGGGGGGTGATCAGCAGCCTGTTCAATTTTCAGGCTACACCTCACGCCCCATAGCGCGTCACCAACTCCGCACGAGATATCCACATGTCAAAGCGCGCCAGATGGCGGCGATTCTTTCCCCGCAGGCTGGCCGGCTGAAAAGCCCACATCAACCACCAGGTGTACAGATTCTCCCAGAACATCCTGAACCGCCCAAGCCAGCTTCTCGGAACCTTCGGGGCCTGAGTATCGAAGCCAAGCCGTTCCAGCAATTGGGACGCAGCCGGCACATCTTCACTCTGCAACACCGCCACCTCACCGTGGAACGCTTTGACGGAGGCAAACTGATGGTCGGTCTCCACGTAGTTGCTCAATTCTTTCAATGAAGCCATCATGCCCCGATAGAATCGCACTCCCCAGGTCAGATCCGGTCCGGACGAGCCCATGCGGGGCATGTGCTCATTCCACAGATGGATCTCCCCTATCGGGTCGCCGGCGTGGATGGTCGTTCCGTCTGAGAGCACAATGTCCACCCGGCTGCGGCCCAGGGCCAGGCGAAGCAGACAGCCAGGGTCACCGGAGAATTCGAAGATGCCAGATACCCGACGCAAGAGGCCGTCCAGAAGCATGATGAATCGCCGGCCAGCACCAGCCAGCAGACCTGGCTTATCGCGAGACATGTCCAATGGCTGATATCTCCTGAGACACAGCTACATTAGTTGCTGGACAGCGTCCGGCCTGGCAAGACTTCATCGACCACAGGCCTGAGCGCGCCATCCCGGGTCAGCCAAAACTTGCGTCCACCCCAGACCACATGCCGGCCCGCCAGCGCCGCCACCCATACCAGCGCTGTGAGAAAATCTCGCAGTGGGAGCAGAAACAGCCAGCGTCGGGCCACCCGATCGCCTGAGTAGCCAGTAACCGACCAGCCAACCAGCCATCGAAACAGAACTGACGCGGTTATCAGGAGCCACCCCTTTTCTGTCAAGCCCATAGCCAGCGCCGTGAGCGAAGCCAGAGGCGTGTTGAACGAAATGAAGTACCACGGATACTCCAGAGGCCGGCTAACCCGCGCGCACTTTGCCCAACGCACCTCCCGATCCCATTGCTCACGAAACGTTGTAGCCCCAAGGATGTCACGCGGCATGTACTTGGCAAACCTGACCTGCTTACCCAAATCGCCAACACGCTTGCCCAACTGATAATCATCGGCCAGATAATCCGCGATGGCAGGAAATCCCCCAATCCGTGCCAGATCCTCACGCCGCAGCACCATAGTCGCACCCAATGCGAAAGACAATTTCAGATAGCGGTGTCCCACCAGCACAGAAGGCATGTACGTCGTGGCCAGATACAGCGCTTCCAGCCGGGCAGTTAAGGTGCGCAGATCCTCAGCCCGATACAGGCAGGTAACCAGCCCAACCGACCTGTCCTCCAGCGGCGCTACCACCTGGCGCAAATAGTCTGGAGTGACGCGCATATCGCTGTCGCTAATCAGCAAAATGTCATGTCGGGCCTCTTCAGCCAAAGATGCCAGAATGCTGACTTTATTGTTGGTGCCTATCGGTTCCGCATGAATGATGCGAATCGGCACGTGCTCGAAGTCGTACTGGACGCGTTCAATAATCCCGTGCACCGGGTCTTCAGCGTCCAGGAGCCCAATCAGAACCTCAAAGACCGGATAATCCTGGTCCGCGAAGCTGGCAAAGTTCTGGTAGGCGCCGGTATCGATGCCGTGCACCGGCTTCAGGATGGAGACCGGGGGTGTGAAATCCGAGGCCGGCACCGGCTCACGCCAGAAGCTGCGCGTGCACCACCAGGCAACCACCCAGTACACGAAACTGGCAGTCGTCAGCAAGGAAAGGGCCAAAACAATCATCACTGCTCACTCGATCTGGCGAGCCCGCAGATGGGGATAGGTCGTCAGATGCATGCCCCGCTCTTGGATCTTATGCCGAACAGCAGGGCTCAGCAATGTGGCCAGGTCCTGTGGGTTCGGTCCGTAGGGCTCGCCCAACCACTCTGTAGACGGATGAAAGTACAGTTCAGCCGACTGCACCTGTTCACCCAGATGATCCAGAATCCGCAGGACATAGGCTTCGGACATGTGACCGCTCTGGAAGACGCCGAAAACGTGGTCAGTTGTAACCGCTCTGCTACCGCGCAGCCGGCGTCTCGTCCAGCGACAGAGCATCGCAAAAGCTGCTGCCCAGGTGATCTTAGTACCCCAGCGTCGTGGGCGAACGCCCAATGCCAACCGCAAATCATCATGGGGAAGCCGAAAGCCGGCCACGTCATACTGTCGAATCAATGGCAGCAGCAACCCCAGGACAGTTGGGTGCAGATGCATCAGGAGATGACCATCCACATGGGAGACAGCAAGGCCCATGCTGACAAATGAGTCGAACTGGGCACTCAGTTCCCGAGCCAACTCTTGCCGGGCAACAGTGCTGAAGAAGTATCGCAGGCCGGCCCGTACCGGGTTGGCATCGAAATAGCCACGCTCATCGACGAGATGGGGTATCTCTCCGGGAGACAGCACCGCACGTCCTGCCACGACAACGACATGCAGCCCCACCGCCAGCGTCGGCCACTCATGGGCCAGGGCAACCGCTTCCTCGACAGCGTCTCCCGTGACCATCAGACTGGCACTGGTCAGCACACCTTCCCGGTGAGCGCGGATCACGGCCGCGTTGATCGCCGGCAGCCGGCCAAAGTCGTCGGCGTTAAAGATGAGCTCAAGTGTCGCACTCACAGATCGGCCAGGGCAGAATGTTCAGGCTGGCGCGAGAGACCAGCCATCAGCGATGTCTTCGCGAAAGTAGAGCTGCTCGGAGCCTGCCGGAGTCGGATGGAACTTTACGCGCCGTATTTCATCAGCCGGCCAGCGTGCGCCAGCACCAGCCCCATCAGGTGAACACCCGGGCGCAACCCCAGGCTTCCCCGGGCGCACGCATACTCGTCGAACCGATCGACATCATCGACGCGGGCATTCCGGGAGTGCAAGATTACCGGAACTGGATGCCAGCTATGAGACTGTAATGCACACGGCGTCGAGTGATCACCCGTTACCACCAGGACATCGGGCTCCAATGCAGTAAGACGCGGCACGAGCGCGTCTACCTGCTCCAGAACTTTGACCTTGGCATCGAAGTCGCCATCCTCACCCCGAGCATCGGCCTGTTTCACATGCAAGAAGTAAAAGTCGTAGTCATCGCCGTACGCAGCTTCCAGGGCCTCGAAGCGGCCGGCCATGTCACTCACCACCGGATGCAGGTCCATGCCGATTAACTTCGTCACTCCGCGATACATGGGATAAGCGGCAATGGACAGTCCGCGCAATTTGAAGCGTTCGGTGATGGATGGATAGCGCTCGTAGCGATCGAACCCGCGCAATAGAATCATGTTTGCCGGGTATTCATCGGCCAGAATCTCTCGCACCTGGCCTACGAATTCACGCACGAGCGCTGCTGTGCGTTCCCCCTCGGGATTCGTGGCCTGTGGTTCCAGCGGCGGGACGCCGGTCACCTGAGGATCGGTGTCAATCAGATTGCCGGCCAGCCCCTCACCACGCAGGACTAACAACGCGCGATGCTCCTTCACGGGCTGAAAGAAGACCTCGACGCCCTCCATGCGAATGTTGTCACGAATCTTGGCACATAGCCGCTCGTTGGTTTCGGTGCTGATGCGTCCAGCCCGTCGGTCCACGATGTTTCCTCGCTCATCGATGGTCGCGAAGTTCGCGCGGGCCGCCACGTCAGCCGGCTGGAGAGGGAAGTCGGTGCCCAGAGCCGCCAACACACCGCGTCCTACCGTGTATTCCAGCGGATCGTAGCCGAACAGACTGAGATGGCCCGGTCCACTCCCAGGTGTGATGCCCGGTCCCACAATTTCCAGCAGTCCGGTTGCTGATCGAGCCGCGAGATCATCCAGGTTGGGGAGGTGAGCAGCCTGAAGTTCGCTCTGGCCCCGTTCCGGTATCGCCAATCCACCGACCCCATCAATGACCAGATACACGATCTTTGTGCCGTTATCTTCTGCCAGTTTATCCCAGAGATGATAGTCCACGCCAGTAATCCTTTCTCGAAGCTTTCGTTGTTGAACGACGCGAGGAACTGAACGCATAGCAAAACCGCGAGTGCAACAGACGGTTTTCCGTCTCACTCGCGGGTACCAGTCGTAGCAGTTCGACTGAAGGCACTCACGAAGATGGCCGGCGCCACCCATCAACAGGATCAGCGCCTCGGCCTACTCCTGACATTACATTTCCGAGCCAGGCTTCGAACTCGCGTCGCTGTGATCAAGAATCTGGCGCGCCAGATGGTGATCGTAGTTCAGTCGAACATTCACGACCACACGGCCATCGTCTAACCGCTTCTCGAAGGGGATCAACAACCCATCTTCGATAAAGACGTCAAGGAGACGGTTCGCTTCAGCATCGCTGAGACGGAGCCGGCCCGTTGGGCTCACGGCGTAGCTGTGAATGAAATTGAGCGTCATGTAGGGCCGGTTCTGTTCCAGGAAATGGATTAGCTTGAGCAGACCGACCTCTGCATCACTCACCACCCGCAGAGCGCTCGGAGTACCTTCCTCATCGGCCAACTCAACATCTTCCGGAATCAGCAGGTCAGCTTTATCAGCACTGGCAATCAGATCTTGACTGATTGTACCTGGCACGCCCGAGATGACAACCTGTTTGCCAAAGCGATGACGTGCGCGCGCAACAACGCGCACAAAATCGCTGTCCCCGGTCATCAAGACGTAGGTCTGTACAGATGGCCGATCCAACAGACAGTCGATGATATCCATGAGCATAGCCATTTCAGCCGAACTGGCGTGCCGCCGGCCACCTCGCTTCGGGATGTCCCTGGGTGTAATGCCGGCTACCTCAAGTGCCCGCCGATAGTGAAGGGGGTGCTCAGTGAAGTCTGCGTAAGCCACAGCTACCACGACGCGCCCGTACTCACAGGCCTTCGCCATTAAATCTTGAGGGTCGGGCTCACGCCGATAGGTATTCAGATACCCGTATCGAACATTGTCAAAATCCAGGAAGAGTGCAACTTCATCAAGTGCTTCAGACACAGATGAACAACTCCTTATCGTACCATAAAGGCTTGGTTGGACACCTTATTTTCACACCCTCCAAAGAGAGCTACTATGCGTATTCTGTTGGACAGCAATACTAATATGAGATTGCTAACATGTCAAGCCCGTATGCAAGAATACAAACCGTCAATCTACGAGCTCGACCTCAATCGCCTCGGGACCCTTGACCGTCTCGTGCTCGCGGAAACGGACCATTCTTCCCTCAGAGACGTCCCGCGGATCCGCCGACACTAGATTGCTGCGATGAAAGAAGATCTCACCACCATCCGGCTTGCGAATGAAGCCGTAACCTTTCTGCGGGTCGAACCACTTAACCTCGCCCCGGCGTTTGCCGGTCTCTGAGTCCAGTTCCCGGCACGCCGGGCAGGCTGTAGGTGGGATTATTGTCTGCCCAGCCTCGTACATTCGCCGCTGCTCAGAAACGCGGAAGACAAACTGCTTTCCACACGTTTCGCAAGTCAGAAGCTCATCGCTAAACGTTCGTATTTCGCTCAACCGCGATCCTCCTGACGCCCTTGGTTGCCGGATGGCCGGCATTTTGACCTGGATCGTGTAACACATTTATATCCGAAATGTCGCGAAGGTGCAAGAGCGGGTATATCCACCGTGTCGTAGGTCCGTCGATCTGATACCTCTGCTCTAGACTGGCTTTACCAGCCGGCCCTGCATCTCTCCCCCTGTAAATTCACCGTCCCGCATCAGAACTTGCCCCCGGACGATCGTGGCAACCGGCTTCCCCACACCGCTGTAGCCATCCCACGGCGTTACCCGGCTCTTGCTGTGTAGCCGGCTGCGATCAATCGTCCACTCCGCACCAAGATCAACAATGGTGACATCCGCATCAGCTCCAATCTGGAGTGAGCCCTTCTTCGGGAAAACCCCCCAGGCTCGCGCGGGGTTCTCGGAGCAGATGCGAACGAACTGGGTCAGCGGCATCCCGCGTTTGTTAACCGCCTCGGAGAGCATCACCTGCATCATCGTTTCGACGCCAACGAAGCCGGCCATCGCCTCCCAGATGCTGTCTTTCATCTTCTCTTCCTCAGTGTGAGGCGCGTGGTCACTGGCAATGAAATCAATCACGCCCTGCAACAGTCCCCGATAGAGCGCCATGCCGTGCTCCCGCGTCCGGACCGGGGGGTTGAGCTTTAGGACCGGCCCCAAGTGCTCCAGCTCTGCGGCGTCCAGAAACACGTAACG
>CAYYSH010000152.1:0-7185 GCA_964474265.1 uncultured Anaerolineales bacterium | reverse complement strand
TCCACGAGCGTTGGCCACGCGAATGGCGCGTTATACCGAGCACCGCCGGCGCACGCAGCCCAGCGAGCCGAGCGTCGGGTCGATTTTCATGAACCCGCCTGGGGACTACGCTGGTAGGCTGATCGAAGCCTGCGGGCTCAAGGGCACCCAGATTGGCGGGGCGATGATCTCTCCAAAGCATGCCAACTGGATCATCAACACCAATGGTGCTTCGGCGAGTGACATCATGAGCCTCATCACCCTGATCCGGGATGAGGTGTACAAACAGTTTGGCATCGAGCTGGAGCTTGAGATCGAGCCAGTAGGCGAGTGGAAGCGCACGTGAGGCAGAGGGTGCGGGGTGCTTTCACCGGAGGAGGTCACCGTTTGCTTTTCATGGGGTTGCCATGACGGGCAAGTACGGCGGTTTGGTCATGATGGGGTCACGTAGAAGGCAGCGCACTTACGACGTCATCGTCACACGCGAGGTGCTGGGCATTCGGCAGAAGCCAAAGAAGCGCCGGCGAACCTTCCCGCGTGTACGGCTGCTGAGCGTGCCGGTTCTGATCGGTGTGGCTGCGATTCTGTCGTACCTGCTGATGGCGCCGGCCTACCGCGTGCACGGTGCGTCAGTTCGGGGTAACACGTTGATCGAAGCCCAGGCCATCTACCAGATGAGTATGGTGGACGGTCAGAATCTGTTTTTGCTCAACACTCGGGCGGCTGCGCAGGCCATCGAGCGGCTGCCGTACGTGAAGCGGGCCTCGGTGCGTGCACGACTGCCGGCCGAGGTGTCCATCGTCGTGGAAGAATATCAGCCGCGCTGGGTGTGGGTGGCCGGCGAGAGCCGGTTCTGGATCGATGAAACCGGGAACATCTTGCCCTACAATGGCCCGTTGGAGGGTTCGTTGACCGTCGTCGATCCGTCGGGCCGGCCATTACCTGTTGGGGCAACGCTGGATTCACGTGTCGTCGTGATGTTGGATGCTCTCAGCCGGCTGCTACCTGACGAGAAAGAAGTCATTTACGACGAAAATGTGGGGTTTGTACTGACTGTGGGACCGGGCTGGCCGGCTCGCATCGGTAAAAGTCCAGACGATCTGGCCGCAAAGCTTGGCATCCTTAACGCGCTGCTCCCACAATTGGTAGCGCAGAACCTGGATATCGCTTTCATCGATCTACGGTACCCTGAGCAGCCCTATTTTCGATTGAAGTAAGCTGCTCAGACTTGAAGGACACACAGGAGCCTTACCTGGTAATCAAAGGACAAGGACCATGGACGGCATTATCGTCGGCATCGACGTCGGCACAACAAAAGTTTGTACCCTGGTTGGTCAGCCTGATCCGGACGGCGCGGTCCGTATTATCGGGCTCGGTATCGTGCCGTCGGCCGGCCTTCACAAGGGGATCGTCGTGAATGTGGAAGAAGCGACGGCCGCTATCGCTGCCTCCGTGGAAGAGGCTGAAAAAGTCTCGGGCCGTACCATTGAACGTGCCTACGTGGGGGTGACTGGCGAGCACATCAACTCAATGAACAGTCGAGGGACTATTCCCATCGGCTACGGCAATCAGCCGATCACGACGGAGGATGTGACGCGGGCAATTGAGGCTGCGCAGACCATTGCCATCCCGCATAATCGCCGGATGGTGCACGTAATCCCCCGGGCTTACATTGTGGATGGTCAGGATGGCGTGCGCGACCCGGTGGGCATGCAGGCCTTTCGCCTGGAAGTGGAGGTGCACATCGTGACCGCCGCCGTGGCATCTCTCCACAACCTGGTACGGTGTGTGGAGCGGGCCGGCATCGAGGTCATCGATCTCGTGTTGGAGCCCATGGCTTCGGCTGAGGCGGTCTTGAGTTCGGCGGAGCGGCAGATGGGCGTGGTGCTGGCCGATATTGGCGGTGGCACGACCGATATCGCGGTATTTCATGACGGGACGGTCGTTCACACCGCAGCATTGCCGGTGGCCGGCCACCAATTGACCAACGACCTGGCTGTTGTCCTCCGCACGCCCCTGGAAACGGCTGAACTTATCAAGACGCGTTATGGGCATGTGATTCCGGCCAAGCTGAACGGTACGGACCCCATTGATGTGGCCGGCTTTGGCGATGAGGGCTCGCACATGGTGCCGCGCGAGTACATTGCGCAGGTACTTGAAGCGCGCGTTGCCGAGATCCTCCGCCTGGTGGACAGGGAGATGAAACGCTCCGGCTACGATGGTCTGCTGCCGGCTGGCGTGGTACTGTGCGGTGGATCCACGGAGTTGCCTGGCTTCAAGGAATTGGCGCGCCGGGTACTTGAAGTGCCTGTGCGTGTTGGGACACCTCAGGGAATGACGGGCCTGCGCGATGCTGTGAACAGGCCGGCCTATGCCACTGCCGTCGGTCTGCTCCTGTGGGGGCTCCGCCATGGCGAAGATATCGCGATTCACACCAACGGGCATCGGCCAGGGGCAAATCACACGCTCGGACGGTTTCTAGACTGGGTACGACGAGCCTTTTTCCCCCAGCGGGTGGAACGATGAAGTACGGGATCTCCGACCTGGCAAGGGGTTACGGGTTGCGGGTTGCAGGTTTCAGGCCTCCAGTTCGTCTCGAAACCTTCAACCTTCAACCTGCGAACCTGCAACGGTGTAACCTCCGAGACAGGGGTGGACAGGAGGGCAGACCTGTCCACCCCAAAGCGGTAAGGGCGTCGAGGGTTGAACTGCTGAAAACTGTAGGTCACAAGTTCGTTTGGGGACCTTCAACCTTCATTTTCGATCTGGGACTCGACAACAAGAAAGGAGCAGCACGATGGATTTTCTAGAGGGGACCGAGAGCTTTGCCGCCATAAAAGTTGTCGGTATCGGTGGCGGAGGCTCAAATGCCGTGAATCGCATGATTGCGGAAGGGCTGAGCGGCGTGGAGTTCATTGCTGTGAACACCGATGCGCAAGCGCTGATGTTGTCTCAAGCTGAGACGCGTATTCGCATCGGTGACAAGCTGACCAAGGGGCTCGGGGCCGGCGGCCGGCCAGAAGTCGGCGAGAAAGCAGCCGAAGAGAGCCGTGAAGACCTGGCCCAGGCCCTGCGGGGAAGCGACATGGTGTTCATCACCTGTGGTTTGGGTGGCGGCACGGGCACGGGCGCAGCGCCGGTCGTGGCAGAAATCGCCAGGAACGCCGACGCACTGACGATTGGTGTGGTTACAAAGCCCTTCCGGTTCGAGGGCCGGCCACGCGCGGAGGTGGCCGAGGCCGGCCTCGAAAGGCTCAAGGAGCATGTTGATACACTCATTGTCATCCCTAACGACAAGCTGCTCGAGTTGGGCGACAAGCGAATGACCTTTGAAGCCGCGTTCCGCGCTGCTGACGAGGTGCTCCACCAGGGAATTCAGGGCATCTCTGAGCTGATCACCGTTCCTGGCCTGATCAATCTGGATTTTGCTGATGTGCGTACCATCATGTCTGACGGTGGGGCTGCGCTCATGGCGGTCGGCAAAGGCCAGGGTGAGACGCGAGCACTGGATGCTGCCAGAGAGGCTATCTCCAGCCCTCTATTGGATGTCACGATCAATGGGGCTAAAGGCGTCTTGTTCAATGTCACTGGTGGCAGCGATCTGACACTGATGGAAGTTAACGAGGCTGCGGAGATCATCGCTGAGATGGTTGATCCCAATGCCAATATTATCTTTGGTGCAGTTATCGATGATAATCTGCAGGATGAGGTGCGGATCACCGTCATCGCTACGGGCTTCGATGCCGAGGCGAAGGCGCAGCCTTTGCCGGCCAACGTACGACCGTTCCCGACACCAACTTTCAGCAAGGACGACCTGGACGTTCCGACCTTCCTGCGAAATCGCCAGCAGACGGCCAGATAGGACGGCGGAAGATGGAGCGAAGAAGAGGAAATGGAGGATGGAGAATCGCTCCATCCTCCGTTTTCGCTTCCCCCAGTTCTGTGCCTGAAACCTCCTGTTGTAGCCCATATGTCAACCGGGCAGTTTTAAGGTAAATTTTAAGCTTATTGCCTTGAATTCAGGGCCATTTTGTGGTAAACTAAGATACGCGTTTACACCACATGTTGTGGTAATTACATAGACTCCACCACCACATGTTGTGGTGCCCTGCCCGGTTCATCGCAACAGGTACCTGAGGTTGTCCGGGTACCTGTTTTTCCCCATGCACGCAGGAGGCTCCGAACCGATGAAGTGTCCGTACTGTATCCAGGGCCGCTCGAGGGTGGTCGATACACGCGACGTAGGTGATGGTGTTCGCCGCCGGCGAGAATGCCAGGCCTGCGGTCAGCGATTTACGACTTACGAACGGGTGGCTTCCATCAATCTGATTGTTGTGAAACGGGATGGCCGGCGAGAAGATTTCGATAGAGACAAACTCCTCACAGGTCTCCGTACTGCCTGCCATAAACGTCCAATTCCCACAGAAACGTTGGAGCATACGGCAACCGAAATTGAAGCGAAGCTGTACAGACTGGGCAAGGCCGAGATCCCGAGCGAGGTCATCGGCGAGTTGGTGATGGAACGGTTGCGGGAGTTGGACGATGTCGCTTATGTGCGATTTGCGTCGGTTTATCGCCACTTCCACGATGTGGACACGCTTGCGGCGGAGATCGAGGCGCTGAAGCAGCGCAAGCAGCGCGAAGAGGAAATGAAACGGCAGTTGCGCCTGGCAATATAAAACTGGCCGGCGGACAGTCCCGGGGGATGGTGTTTAAGCAATATAATCACTAAGTCATAGGAGACGCTTTAACGATGCTAGACAGTCCGGCGACGGGGCGGAATGATCAAGACTTGAAAGTGAAGCTGACCGAGAATGCTCTTGCCGTATTAGAGAGGCGATACCTGCGCAAGGGTGAGGACGGAGAACCGATCGAGACGGTGGAAGAGATGTTCCACCGGGTGGCAAGCACCGTAGCAGCCGTGGATGCTGATTATGGGCAGGATGTCGGACGAACGACAGAGGATTTCTATGAGTTGCTAACCACCCTACGGTTCTTCCCGAATTCGCCGACTTTTACCGGCGCCGGCACGCCCCTGGGCCAACTGGCCGCCTGCTTCGTGTTGCCGATTGAAGACGACATGGGTCGCGATCCGGCCGGCATTTTCTCTACCCTGCGTGCGGCTGCCTTGATCCAACAGACGGGGGGCGGCAATGGCTTCTCCTTCAGCCGGCTGCGCCCCCGGGGGGATATCGTCAAGACAAGCAACGGCACTGCCACGGGGCCAGTCGGCTTCTTGCGCGTGTACGACAAAGCCTTCGGAGAGGTGGCGCAGGGGGGCACACGCCGAGGTGCGAACATGGCCGTCCTCCGCGTTGATCATCCGGACATCCGGGATTTCATTCGTTGTAAGGCCCGCGAGGGCGACATCACTAACTTTAACATCTCGGTCGGCATCACCGATGAATTCATGCGGGCAGTCCAGAATGATGAAGACTTCGACTTAGTCAACCCACGGGATGGATCCGTCTGGGAGACAGTCCGCGCTCGTGACCTGTTCGACGAAATTGTCAGACATGCGCATCGCAATGGCGAACCGGGTGTGCTCTTCCTGGACAGAGCCAATCGGGACAATCCGGTGCCGCACCTCTACGAACTGGAAGCAACTAACCCCTGCGGTGAACAATGGCTGGGTCCTTATGAGAACTGCTGTCTCGGGTCGATCAATCTGGCTCAGCATGTGACGGAGCGGGGTGATGTTGATTGGGAGAAGCTGCGTGACAGTGTAGAACGAGCGACACATTTCCTGGACAACGTGGTCAGCGCCAACAAATACGTGCCGGCGGTCCCTGAGCTCGAAAAGGCAGCTCACACTGCGCGGCGCATTGGCCTGGGCATTATGGGATTGGCGGATTTGATGTATCACCAGGGTGTCCGCTATGGCAGCGAGGATGGTGAGGAACTGGCCGCCCAGGTCATGGAGTTCATACGTTTCCACTGCATGAAGACCTCCATCGAGCTGGCACGCCGGCGTGGCCCGTTCCCGGCCATCAAAGGCAGCATCTACGATCCCGAGGATCTCAAGTGGAAGCCGCCCACACCGCTCACGCCTTACAGGCGGGACTTTGGCCGGCCCCCAGTGGACTGGAATGAGATCATCGAGGGTATCCGACGCTATGGCATCCGCAATGCTGCTCAGACAACCGTCGCGCCTACCGGTACGATTGCCACGGTGGCCGGCTGTGAAGGATACGGCTGTGAGCCGGTGTTCGCTCTAGCCTACATCCGCCACGTCCAGGATGGCGACCAGGAGCTGGATCTCCAGTACACCAGCCCGCTCTTCGAGAAGGCACTGATCGAGGCCGGCATCGATGAGGAGACCCGGCAGGCCATCTATGAGGAGGTTTTGCGAACAGGAACGTGCCAGCATATCGAAGCCGTCCCTGAGCACATCCGGCATACCTTCGTCGTGGCCAGCGATATTGCACCTGAAGAGCATGTGCGGATGCAGGCGGCCCTCCAACGCTTTGTCGATAACAGTCTTAGCAAAACAATCAATTTCCCGGCCTCGGCAACAGAAGCAGATGTGGCGAAGGCCTACGTGTTGGCGTGGGAATTGGGCTGCAAGGGACTCACGGTGTACGTTACCGGCAGTCGCGAGAAGGTGGTCCTGGAGACAAAAGCGACACTCGAAGCGAAGCGGAAGGCGGAAGCAGCACCCCAGTCCATGGCTGATCTGAACGGCGGCCTCATCAAGAAGCCGCGTCCGCGGAAGCTCCGAGGCTATACGTACAAGCAGGCTACGCCGCTGGGCACAGCCTACGTGAACGTGACCGAGGATGAAGAGGGGCATCCATTTGAAGTTTTCTTGAACGTGGGCAAGGGAGGCAGCGATACGTCGGCGGCGGCTGAAGCCATTGGCCGGCTGATCTCCCTGGTGCTGCGCCTGCCGTCGCCGCGGTCGCCGGAAGAGCGCTTGAGCGAGGTGGTCGCTGAACTGTCAGATATTGGTGGCGGGCGCACTCTGGGATTTGGGCCCGGTCGCGTTGCGTCCCTCCCCGACGGTGTGGCTCAGGCTTTAGCCGAGCATTTGGGCCAGCCGGCGGTGCCGGCACCGCCCCTCTCCTCGGATCCAGGGGATAACGGATCTGCCAAATTCACTGACGATTACTGTCCCGAATGCGGTCAGGCAACGTTGGTCCGTGAGGAGGGTTGCCGCAAGTGCTATTCTTGCGGGTTCAGCGAATGTTAGCATAAGGCGATTCC
>CAYYSH010000151.1:0-7291 GCA_964474265.1 uncultured Anaerolineales bacterium | reverse complement strand
AGGCGCGATTGTAGTCGCTGCCGCCACCGGTCGTTACCTGGCCGGCTACATCGTTCGCCCTATCGAAACGCTTCAGGCCGGGGCAGCCGTCATCGGGCGCGGGGACCTGGATCACACCATCGAGGTGAAAACCGGCGACGAAATCGAGGCTCTGGCGGAGGCTTTCAACACGATGTCTCGCAACCTTCGCCGGTCACGGGAGGAGATAGAACGCTGGAACCGCGAACTGGAGCGCCAGGTAGAGGAACGAACTGCTGCGCTCCAGTCGGCCAATCTGCAGTTGCAGGCACTGGCTCGTGTGTCCTCGCGGATCAACGCTGCGCTTGCCCTGCCAGATGCCCTGGAGGCAGTTGCTGAAGCATCACGGGCCGTGCTGGGCGCCGGCCGGTGCGCCGTCTATCTGCTGGATCCCGAAACGGACGAACTGCGCTGCGAGCTGGCACGGGGGGTGTCGCCGGCCTACGTCAGTGCGGTCAGGCACTTCTATCGCAAGATTCCTGGTGGACAGGTTATCGACACCCGGCGACCACTGGTAATCCGGGATGCCGCGAATGACCCGCGTCTGGCTGCTATCCACGAATCGGTCCGCCAGGAAGGCTATCACACCGTCGCCCTGTTGCCCCTGGCCCATGGCGACGAAAGCCTTGGGGTCCTGGCTTTCTATCACGAAGCCGAGCGCAACTATTCCGCCGACGATCTGGAGCTGGCGCAAACCTTTGCCAACCAGGCTGCCATCGCTATCAAGAACGCCCGCCTTTTCGACGCCACCAGCCAGCGAGCAGCCGAACTATCAGCACTGTATGCCGTCGCCAGCACCGTCAGCCAGTCGTTAGACCTGGATGAGGTACTCAACAACGCACTGGACGAGGTGCTCCAACTCATGCAGACCGATGTCGGCTGGATCTATCTGGTGGACGAAGAGATGGAGGGCCTGACCTTGAGCGCGTACCGGGGGCAGGATACAAAACTGGCCCAAGAGGTGCGCTGGTTGCACTTTGGCGAGGGCTTTAGCGGGTACGTAGCACAGCACGGCGAGCCTTTGCTCGTGAAAGACATCACCAACAATACCGAGTTCACGCCACACCCGGCCGCTCTACGCGGTGGCCTGCGCTCGTTCGCCGGCGTGCCCCTGGAAGCCAAAGGCCGCATCCTCGGCGTGCTGGGCGTGGCCGGCTACGGCGATCGCCAGTTCACGCGACAAGAGACCGACCTGCTGAGTTCAATTGGCCGGCAAGTGGGCATCGCGGTCGAGAACGCGCGGCTGTATGACCAGAGTCGGGAAGTGGCTGCGCTGGAAGAGCGGAACCGACTGGCCCGCGAGATCCACGACACTCTTGCCCAGGGCTTGACAGGCATCGTGGTGCAACTGGAAGCTGCTGAACGCGTGGCAGCAAAGCGTCCCGAACTGGCAACAGCAAGCCTTGAGCGGGCGAAGAGGCTGGCACGGCGTAGCCTGGAAGAAGCCCGGCGCTCACTCTGGAATCTGCGCCCAACCCCTCTGGAACGGCTGTCGCTCAGCGAGGCTCTGCAGCAGGAGGTTACCCGGCTCGCCAGCCAGGACGGACTGGAAGCGCGGTTTTCACTCACGGGCGAGGAGCGCCGACTGCCGCCGGATGACGAACTCAACCTCTACCGCATCGCTCAGGAGGCTTTGACCAACGTCCGCAAACATGCCCAGGCCCACACGGTATCTGTGGAGTTGGCCTTTAACACGAACGGCCTATGCCTCTCCGTGACCGACGACGGCATCGGCGGTGTGAACGCCATCGGCAACTCGCGCAGGAACGCCGGCCTGGGGCTGGTCGGTATGCGAGAGCGGGCACATCTCTTAGGGGGCGAGTTACACATCGAAAGCCCTCCAAATGGAGGCACGAAAGTCGCTGTCACCGTTCCGGATGTGCGAGATTAGCGAGATGACACCTATCCGAGTATTGCTGGCTGACGATCACCACGTTGTGCGCGAAGGGCTGGCCACCATCGTCGATCTGGAAGATGACATGACAGTCATCGGGCAGGCCGGCGATGGTGTTGAAGCCGTGCGTCTGACGATGGCACTGACCCCCGACGTCGTCCTCATGGATCTCCAAATGCCCAACATGGACGGCGCAGAGGCCATCCGCCGTATTCGTCAGCAACTGCCCAACGTGCGCGTCCTCATTCTGACCACGTATGCCGATGAGGAGCACGTGCTAGCGGGTATCAAGGCCGGCGCACATGGCTACCTGCTGAAAGATGCTAGTCCAGAGACCTTGCTGGACTCTATCCGCGCTGTATATCGCGGTGAGTCTTCGCTAGGCAGTGCGGTGGCAGCAACCGTTCTCACCCGATTCCGGGACATGATGGCTGGTGACGAGCCGGTCAAGCCGGCCGATGCAGGCAAGTCCTCGGAAGAAGACATGCTCACTCCACGTGAACAAGAGGTGCTGGTACTGCTAGCCCGCGGCTTGCGGAATCAAGACATCGCCGACGAGTTGGTAATCAGTGTTCGCACTGTAAAGGTTCACGTGAGCAACATTCTGGACAAACTTGGCGCAAGAAATCGAACTGAGGCAGTCGCCGAGGCTCGCCGGCGGGGCCTGTTGCCCCGCTAACTGGGCGGCGACAAGGGTTGTAATACTTTGGTACGATGATATGCCAATCGGTATAGTCCCAAAATTACCACTTTCGTACGATGCCTACGCCGGCTCCAGTATGTTACCATATATTGTGGCGGTAGTAGACGAGGAGCGTAGGTGGATACGATCAAGGTGCTTGTGGCGGATGGTGACGATGCCTCCCGCGAAGGCATCTGCCTGATGCTGGACGATGAACTCCACACGGTGGTCGCGGCCCAGAACGGCGTCCAGGCAATACGTTTGGTGGCAACGTGTTGTCCGCAGGTGGTCCTACTAGATGTGCACCTGCCGGACGCCGGCGGGTTAGAGGTAGCTCGTCGTATCAAGGCCCACTGGCCGGAAGTCAAGGTGATCATCCTGACAGTGTTCGACGAGTACCTGGATGAAGCACTAGCCGCTGGTGCTGACGGCTACCTTCTGAAAGGGGGCCCCCTGGCTGAGCTGCGAGCCACCATCCGCCGGGTAGCCGGCAAGACCTGAGAGCCCATCCGGAAAACTGCCGAGGCCGGTCCTTCCAGCGAACCTTGCAAAGGGGTCCTGTAACCCTGGCAAATGAAGGTTTTCGACTGGAAAAGGCTATTCCGGCCACGAAGCTCTCGCTGAACCTTCGCAAGGTTGGGTCGTGAATGAATTGCGAAAGGGTTTCGACAGGCACTAAACTCCACACAATCCGCCGTCGATCCTTGCCTGCTACTGAGAACACGGTTGTTCTTTGGTTGGCGCACGCCCTCCCACAGATCGGGGCCATGAGGAGGGCGGGCACCGGTTCTTAACAATGGGTTCGTAGTGAGCCGTGCAGCGTAGCGCTACCCCGGTATGGCGGGGAGGGAGTGAAAGTGAGACGTTACAGCTTCTCGCTTCATGGCTGACTACGCACGTATCACACGAGGAGGGTCAAAAATGCGACGATCCTTATGGTTGGTGCTCACTGTAAGCCTTGTGTTGAGCGTGATCGCAATTGCTTGCGCTCAACCCGTGCAGCAGCCGGCTGCACCTGCAGCGGAGGAGAAGCCGGCAGCTCAACCCCAGCCGAAAGCAGAAGAGGCCGGCGTCATCAAGCTGGGGGCTGCGATCTCCTTCACCGGTAAGAAGGCCCGTGAGGGCAAGCTGTACATCGACGCCTACAACCACGCTGTTGACTACATCAACGAGCATGGCGGAGTCAAAGTAGGGGACAAAACGTACAAGTTCGAACTTGTTCTCGAAGATGACGAGAGTGATGCCACCAAGAGCTCCCGTCTGGTAGAGAAGCTGATCACCGAGGACAAGGTTGACTTCCTGCTAGGTCCCTACTCCTCCGGCATTACCATCCCGGACAGCGCTGTAGCGGAGAAGTACGGCGTTCCCATGATCGAGGGTGGCGGCGCATCCGGCAAGATCTTCAGCCGCGGTTTCAAGTACATCTTCGGTACGCTGCCGTCTGCGGCGAACTACTTCCAGTCCATCTTGAACATGGCGCAGACGCTCGACCCAAAGCCGAAGACCATCGCGCTGCTGTACGCTGACGACGAGTTTGACATTGCTGTGGCAGAGGGTACCCGGAAACTGGCCACCGAGATGGGCTATGACCTGATCGTTGATGAAGAGTACCCATCCGGCACACAGGAGTTCAGCACGCTCCTGTCACGTGTGAAGTCCGAAGCGCCGGACATGATCCTGGTAGCCGGCCACGCGGAGGAGTCGCTGGTCTTCGTGCAACAGGCCAAAGAGCTGAAGGTCAATGCCGGCGTCATGGCCTTTACCGTTGGTCCGCCAACCCCTGACTTCCGCGAAGCCCTGGGCGAGGACGCGGAGTACATCTACGGTGTGCCTAGCTGGACACCATCTCTGAACTTCAAGGACACGGCTGTCTTCGGCTCAACGGCCGAGTGGATCAAGCTGTTCCAGGACAAGTACGGCTACGAACCGGACTATCACGTAGCCAGCGGTGTCGCTGACGTGGTGGTGTACAAAGCCGCTATCGAGAAGGCCGGCACGCTGGATCGGGATGCCGTTCGGGACGCCATCGCCAGCATCGAGGTCAACACAATCTACGGACCGGTCAAGTTCCAGGAGAACGGTCAGATCGGCGGCGGTACTGTTGCCATCCAAATCCAGAACGGCGAGGTAGTTGCAGTTTACCCGGAGAGCGTTGCCGAAAGTAGCCCCATCTACCCGATGCCGGCCTGGGAAGAACGCTAATCCACTCGCAGGTATGCAAGTTGAAGGTTACGGGTTCAGACTGGAACCCGTAACCTTCAACCCCTACCGTTGTCGGAGGAATCGTGTTTGCAACGCAAGTTGCCATTAATGGCCTGTTGGTCGGTGGGCTGTATGCGCTCATGGCCCTTGGGCTGTCGCTCATTTGGGGCGTGATGGACGTCATCAACGTCGCTCATGGCGCGTTCATCATGCTGGGTGCATACACGACTTACTGGTTGTTCCAGGCCGGCATTGACCCACTCGTCTCGCTACCCATATCCCTGGGATTGCTGTTTATCCTGGGATTTCTACTCCAGAAGTATCTCATCAATCTCGTTATCCGCGCCGAGTTGTTCATCACCTTGCTGCTCACTTTCGGGATCGAGATTCTCATCGTGAATCTGGCCCGCGTGGTCTGGACAGCCAACGTTCGGCGGGTTGCTACCAGCTATTCGGGAGCCAGCATCAGCATCGGGGAACTGACTGTCCCCCTGGTGCGGGTGGTCGCTTTCGTGATCGCCCTGATCCTGGCCGGCGCACTGTTCGTGCTGCTGGAACGTACGCGCATGGGGCGCGCCATCCGGGCGACATCGCAGGACCTGCTGGCAGCACGCCTGACCGGAACCAACGTCTCCAACACTTATGCCATCACCTTCGGGCTGGGGGCCGGCCTGGCCGGCGCTGCGGGCTCACTGTGGAGCATGCTCTTTCCGATCACGCCAACCATGGGAGGCGTGCTGACGCTCAAGTCGTTCGTGGTGAGCGTGATCGGCGGATTGGGGACGATGGCCGGCCCAGTCATTGGCGGCCTGGTGTTAGGAGTGGCCGAGAACTTTACCTCGGCGTACATTGGGCCTACGTTCCCGAACCTGGTGAGTTTCGGGCTGCTGGTGATCACCCTCATCTTGCGCCCACGAGGCATTTTGGGAGGCCGGCGATGAACCGCGATAATCGAACGTGGCTGTGGGTGGGCGCTGTGGCGCTGGTGCTGCTCATTGCCGTTGTCTTCCCATTCATCGCCGGGCCATACTTCCTGCAGTTCGCCACCGATGCCCTGATGTTCGCGATCCTGGCTTCCAGTTGGAATATCATCGGCGGCTACACCGGCTACCCTTCGTTCGGGAACGTGGTATTCTTCGGGCTGGGAGCCTACACTACCGGGATCTTGATGACAAAGGCCGGCATGCCATTCGTGGTCGGCCTGGTGGGTAGCGCAGTTGTCTGCGTGGTCTTCGCAGTGCTGGTAGGGCTGCCGGTCTTGCGGCTACGCGGGCACTACTTCGCTATCGCCACGTTGGGCATCGCCGAGGCCATGCGGGAGGTCGTGATCAATCTGGACATTACTGAGGGCAACACGGGGATGGTCCTCCCCCTGATCCGCAACCCCGAAATGTTCTACTACTTCATGCTGGGAACGCTGATTCTCACGCTGGTAGTCACTTTCTGGTTTACCCGACGCCGGCTGGGCTACGGCCTGGTTGCCATCCGTGAGGATGAGGACGCGGCCGCCAGTGCCGGCGTGGACACCACGCGTTACAAGATCATTGCCTTCGCCTTGAGCGGGTTGTTTGCGGGCATAGCCGGCGGTATCCACGCGTACAAGATCACTTTTATCGAGCCGGGGCCGGTATTTGATGTCGGCGTTACAGTTGAAATGATCGTGATGGCAGTATTTGGAGGCGTTGGCACTGTGATTGGGCCAACGGTCGGCGCTTTCCTCCTACAAATCATCTCGGAGTTGCTATCCAACTACATCGTGCTGCTACACGCCACTTTCTTCGGCCTGGTAGTGATCTTCGCGATCATCTTCACACCCCGGGGCCTGGTCGACATGCTCAGCGGCCGGAAACCTTTCGGCCTGGGCTATTTCCTGGAGAACGTGAGGGAACATCGCATCTGACGAATCGATGAGGGCAGCCCGCGTTTTCTCGCGGAGAGTCACCTTCCGAGACCGCGTTTTCGAGTTGATATCATGCCAATCCTTGAAGGCAAGAGCGTCACGAAGAATTTTGGCGGCCTGACCGCCGTGGATCATGTCGATTTTCACCTGGAGCCAGGCGAGATCGTGGGGCTAATCGGCCCAAATGGCGCCGGCAAAACCACGCTGATCAACGTCATCACCGGAACGCTGCCGGCCAGCGGCGGCGAGGTGTGGTTCCAGGGCCAACCCATCCTCGGCAAGAAACCCCATGAAATTGCACGACTGGGTATCAGCCGCACCTACCAGATTGTTAAGCCTTTTCGCAATCTCACGGTCCTGGACAACGTGATGGTCGGTGCCCTGTTTGGCGCCCATGGCCTGTCGCGGGACATGCAGACTGCACGGGCCCGCGCCGAAGAGGTCTTAGAGTTCGTGGGCCTGGCAGATCAGAAAGATCAACAGGCCGATGAACTGAACGTACCGGGCATGAAACGGCTTGAGATGGCGAAAGCGCTGGCCATGGATCCCGATGTTCTGTTGCTAGATGAAGTGATGGCCGGCCTCAATCCCACCG
>CAYYSH010000150.1:0-7353 GCA_964474265.1 uncultured Anaerolineales bacterium | reverse complement strand
TGCGGCTTGCCTGAGCCCCGACGCGGCTTCAGTCCGAGCCGGCACTGCTTTCAGACCACGCATGCGTCCGGCCGACAGGCACGAGGCGGTTGCGATTGAAGAGAAAAACCGACAACCCTAAAATCAGGAAGAAGACCACAGAGCCAAAGATGTAGGGCCACTGATAGCCCATGATATCGAAGATGAGGCCGCCGGCCACGGGGCCAAAGATCCGCCCCAGACTGTTGTACGAGTTGACAACGCCCAACATCGTCCCCTGCTCATCGGGCGGGGTGCGCTTCGACACCAACGAGTTAACGGCCGGCCGCAAGGCCGCATTGCCCAGCCCCATAGCCGCCATAACAGCCATCACACTCGGCAGGTTGAAGGTCACGAGGAAGAGAATAAAGCCTATGGCACTGCTCAAGAGCCCCACCTGAATCATGCGCTCCTCGCCCCAGCGATTAATGAAACGCCCCACCAGCAGCCCCTGAGTCAGGGCCATGACCACCCCCATCACCGTGAAGACCAGGCCCATCTCGGCCTCGCCAAAACCCAAATGCGCCTCGGCGAAGAGAGCAAAGGTTCCTTCCAGATTCGCGCTGGCAAAGCTCGCCAGGAACGCCAGCACCAGGATGAAGCCCAGCGGGCCGGCAAGGGCGGTGAAGATTTCCATCAGGCCACTGCTTCGTGCCCCATTCGCGCGGGCCTCTTGCCGCGCCGCCTCGCTCAACGACTCCGGGAGGACGGCCAGCGCGAAAGCAGCTACCCCAAGAGCCAGAGCAGCCGCAAAGAAGAACGGCATGCTCGGACTGATCTCACCCAGGAAGCCGCCGATGGCCGGCCCAAAGATCACGCCCATGCCCATGGCAGCGCCCATGATCCCCATGCCACCGCCCCGCGCTTCCTCGTCTGTCGTATCCGCCACGTAGGCCATCGTTGTTGGCAACACAGCCGAGGACAACACACCCCCCAAAATGCGGGCAGCAAACAGCATCCACAGCGAGGTAGCCAGTCCGAAGATGAGGAACGAGATACTGAACCCAACCAACCCCACCAAAATGACCGGCTTGCGTCCAAGTCGGTCCGAGGCCCGGCCCCAGACAGGGGCCAGGAAGAACTGGATGATCGAATACGTCGCAAACAACAGACCCAGATCAGTGGCTGAGGCCCCCATATTCTCTGCATAAAACGGCAGAATCGGCATGATGACCCCAAAGCCGACCATCACGATGAACATCGTCAGAAACAGGATTGCAATTGCACGACGGTTCGTTGTTTCCACAGCAAAATACCCCTCTACACACGAAGAAGTCCCTGCCTTAGCAGGGACCCAGGCAAATCCGGCGGGCACTGGCCCACGATTCTCAGCGATCCCACTTACCCAGTTGCCCAAACACGGATTGCAATATAGTCAATCCTTCAAGCACTGCCTCTTTCTCGGCCGGCGCCAGCGAGGCCAGAGACCGCGATACCCGCCGGCAGGTCCGCCTCTCCAGCTCTGTCAGCAGCTCAACCCCGCGTTCAGTGAGTTCCAAATGGACCACCCGACGATCAGCGGGATCAGGCCGGCGCGTCACCAAACCCTTCTTCACCAACCCATCTACCTGCCGGCTGATAGTCGGTTGGCTGACACTCTGGAACCGGGCCAGGTCACTCACGGAGCCCACACCCTTCTGAATGAGATGAAGCAGCCGAAACTGGCCCATCGTCAGCCAGCGCCCGTCTTCCAGTTCCTGGTGAACACCAGCGGCGATGTAGCGCATAATAGCCGGCACAATCTCCAGCACGCGCTCGGCACAAACTTTATCCAGTTCGGTGATTTCTGATTCCATAGATATGCTAACCATTGATGGTGCTAATTATATTCAAAGAGGCCCGCCTGTCAAGCCCGGTTGACAAATCGAACAAAATGAATACAATTATGCCCGCTAACAATTCGTACAGCTAACTATCTGCCGGAGGGCTGACCATGGGAAGCGAAGAAGAGGTTGCGCGGCGCATCCTGGAGATCATACCAGCAGTGATGCGTTTTGTGGGAGCAGACATTCGCCGGCATGCAACCGCCGGCTTCCAGGTATCCCACTACCGGGTACTCGGCATGCTCAGCAAGCGGCCATTCACCCTGAGTGAGCTGGCCTCGTGTCAGGCTGTAGCCTTGCCCACCATGTCGCGCACTGTTTCCACGCTGGTTGAGCGGGGCTGGGTGATGCGCACAGAGGACCCGGAAGACCGCCGGCGTGTCCAACTCTCAGCAACCGCCGAGGGACGCTCCGTCCTGAAGCAGCTCCACGCCGAGTCCCTGGCACGTCTTGCAGAACGACTGTCTGGCCTGACCCCTGCAGAGCAAGAGCAAGTCCTGGCCGGCCTGCAAGTTTTGGAGAAAGTCTTCGTGATGGAGGTTCAACATGAAAGCCATTGAGGCAGATGGTTTGGTGCGGAAATTCGGCGACCTGGTGGCTGTTGACGGCGTCTCTTTCGATGTGGAACAGGGAGAAATCTTTGGGTTCCTGGGCCCCAACGGCGCCGGCAAAACGACAACCATCAACATGCTGTGTACCCTGCTCCGGCCTACAGCCGGCACGGCCACCGTCAACGGCTACGACGTCGCGCGCCAGCCCAACGAGGTTCGCCAGTCCATCGGTCTGGTTTTCCAGGACCCCAGTCTGGACGATCAGCTCACAGCCATGGAGAATCTGCGCTTCCACGCTTTATTGTACGACGTGCCGCGAGACGTCTTCGCCCGCCGCGCTCCCGAGGTGCTGGAACTGGCGGAGCTGACGGACCGGGCCAACAGCCTGGTGCGAACCTTCTCCGGCGGGATGAAGCGCCGGCTTGAAATCGCCCGGGGGCTGTTGCACCATCCCCGGGTCCTTTTTCTGGACGAGCCAACCTTGGGGCTGGACCCCCAGACCCGCCGGCATATCTGGGAGTACGTCCTGGCACTTCGCGAGCGAGAGGGCGTGACCATCTTTCTGACCACCCACTACATGGAGGAAGCCGAGCACGCCGACCGCATCGCCATTATTGACCACGGCAGAATCGTGGCTCTGGACACACCCGAGGCCCTCAAATCACTGGTCGGGGGCGACGTGATCCGATTACGCACCAGCAACGACGAGATGGCGGCTGCCCGACTGCGTGAGACGCTGACCACGGAGCCACGCCACGATGGGCAGGCCCTCATCCTGGAAATGCCTCACGGCGACCAGGCTGTCCCCCAGGTGATCCAGGTGTTAAGCAACGGTGCCGGCCCCGCCATTGACGTCTTTAGCATCAACCTGCGCCGGCCCACCCTGGAAGACGTCTTCATTAAACTGACCGGCCACGCGATCCGGGAAGAAGAGGGCAGTGCGAAGGACCGGATGCGAGTACACGCGCGCGCCTGGCGTGGGCAGCGCCGGTAGGCTTGTAGGAGGAATGGCATGAATCGCTTACGACGCAATCTGAAAGGCATCTACACCATCTGGTATCGAGACGTGTTGCGCTTCCTGCGCAACCGTCCCCGCATCATCGCCTCGCTGGGACAGCCGCTACTCTTCCTGTTCGTGTTCGGCGGCGGTCTATCGCCGGCCATGTCCGGGCTGGGCGGTGGCCAGATCGATTTTACCTCCTTCCTCTTTCCGGGAATCATCGCCATGGCGGTGCTCTTCACGGCCATCTTCTCCGCCGTGTCCATCGTCTGGGATCGGGAATTCGGCTTCTTGAAAGAAGTGCTGGTCGCGCCGGTCTCCCGGACGGCTGTAGCGCTGGGGAAGGTGGCAGGTGGTAGCACGGTAGCCATGTTCCAGGGCGTAATCATCCTGCTGTTGGCACCGCTCATCGGGGTCAATCTCTCCATTTCCCAGATTGTGGTCCTCCTGGCGCTGATGCTGCTGACCGCTGCCACCATGACCTCGCTAGGGGTGCTGATCGCGGCCCGCATGCGGTCCATGGAAGGCTTCCAGATGATGATGAATTTCGTGCTGATGCCGATGTTCTTCCTCAGCGGCGCTTTCTTCCCGCTGCAGGGCGTGCCGCTGTGGATGGAATGGCTGGCGAGAATCGACCCCATGACCTACGGCGTGGACCCAATTCGTCAGGTGGCACTGCGAGACACTGTACCGGAATTCGTCATGCAGATGATCCGGTTGCACCCTATTGCCACGGATGTGGCGATTCTGGCCGTCTTCTGGCTGGCCATGATGGTGCCGGCGGTGTGGCTGTTTAGCCGGCAAGACTAGATCCCGCTGGGCAACCGTGTCGGGGCAGGCTTTCCACTCCAGAAAGCCTGCCTCCTCTTGTGAACGGCCAGCGAGAGCAAGTTGCAGTCCCAGACCCTGGATAATTCTGGCAGGAGCGTGTTCCCGTGACCAACCGACAAGATCGTATCCATCAGTTTGCCATCCCGACCCCGTATCCGGTCGGGCCGATCAACGTGTACCTGATTGAGGGCGATCCTCTCACACTGGTCGATGCCGGCCCACGCACAGAGTCCGCCTATCAGGCCCTGGTGAAAGGCTTGGCAGACCTCGGCTATCGCCCGAGCGACATCGAACAGATTGTGGTCACCCACAGCCACGCTGATCATATCGGGCAGTTGTCGAAATTTGTGGAATCTTCGGACGCTCAGGTACTGAGCCATCACGCAGAGTACTACTGGCTGGTAGACTTCGAAGGGGAGTGGAAGCGGCAGGCAGCTTTCTACGGAGCCTTCCTTCGCCAAGCCGGCCTGCCCGATGAACAGTTAGCGATGATGGCCCAGGCGGTATCGATGGGAGCTTACCTTGGGGCCTCTATCCCTGAAACCCGGCTGCACCTGCTCGAGGACGGTGACAGGATCGAAGCGGGAAATGCGGAGTGGCATGTATTCCACATGCCGGGTCATGCCAGCGGGCATGTGGTGCTCTACCAGCCGGAAGCGGGGATCATCATTGCCGGCGACCTGCTACTGGCACACATCAGTTCCAACCCGGTCCTGGAAGCGCCGGCCCGGGGCCAGAGCGAGCGTCCCCGCAGCCTGGTTCAGTACCTGAACTCCCTGCAACGCCTGGCCCAGTTAGAGGCATCGCGCACACTGCCTGGACATGGACCCACCATCGAGAATCACCGAGAGCTGGTGGCCGAGCGACTGGCCTTTCACCAACGCCGCCTCGAACGAGTCGTCGAGGCTCTGACCAACGGGCAGCAGGATGCTGAGGGAGCCTCGTCTGGGCCTGGCCAACCCGATGAGGGACAGACGCCCTACCAGATCTGTCAGGCGCTGTTCCCGGACCTGCCTCCGCAGGACATTTTCCTCGGTATCTCCGAGGTGATGGGCCATCTGGACATCCTCGAAGGTGAGGGGCGTGTGGTGGCGGAGACGCGGAACGGCCAACTGCGCTATCGCATCGCTCAAGCGCTGCCAGGGTCAACGGCCGGCCCACTGGACCAGGCTCACGCCGGCCAGCACGACCAGAATCCCGATCGCCCGACGCAGGATTAGTGGCTCGTGCAAGGTGAACCAGGCCATGACGGCAGTGGCCAGGGGTGTGACGTTGGCCAGCATGTTCAACTCGAAGGCTTTGAGCGTCCGGAGAGCGTGATTCCAGAGGATGTAGGCCAGCAATGCGTGATCGAACAACCCTGACACTGACAGCCGTCGCTCTCGGGCTGGCCGGCCTGGCCTGGCGGCAAGGCGGACCGGCGTTGGCACTGGCCGGCTTGCGGGCCGGCGCAGAAACCCTCCTCAGCGTCACACCCTTGCTCGTGGCCGCCTTCCTCATCGCCGGCCTCACTCAGGCCCTGGTTACGCGGGACGTGGTAAGCCGCTGGCTGGGAGCCGGGACAGGATGGCGGGGCATCGCCCTGGCATGCATCGGCGGCGCTCTGATCCCCGGCGGTCCGTACGTGTACTACCCTATCGCAGCAGCACTGCTGCACGCCGGCGCCAGCCTGGGGGTGTTGGTGGCCTTTGTCACCGCTAAGAATCTTTGGTCTGTCACCCGCCTGCCCCTGGAATTTGCCCTCCTGGGCCCGCATCTGACAGTGACACGCATCGCGGTCACACTTTTCATCCCGCCGGTGATGGGGTTGTTGGCCGAAGCCCTTTTCGGGCGGCAGGTTGAGCGCATTCGGGAGGCCGCCGCCCCGTGAACACGGTCACTGCTTTGCTGTGGGTCCTGGCGCTCGCCATGCTGGCTTACGCGTGGCGACAGGGCGATAACAGTCATCGACGGGGAGTCGCTCAAGGATGGCAGACCCTGAAGCGCACACTGCCTCTGCTGATCGTGGCCTTCGCGATCGTGGGCTATGTCAATGTGCTGGCCCCGCAACGCCTGGTACAGGCGTGGATCGGGCCAGGGTCTGGCTGGAGCGGGCTGGTATTAGGCGAGGTCGCCGGCATGCTGCTGCCCGGCGGGCCATATGTGGTCTTCCCGCTGATTTCGGCGCTCTATCGGGCCGGCGCGGGATTAGGGCCGGCGATCACCATCATCACCGCGTGGGCCATGTCAGCGCTGTTGAGCGTCAGCTTCGAGTTACCCTTCATGGGATGGCGCTTCACAGCCGTGCGCTGGGGCCTGGGCCTTGCGTTCCCGCTGCTGGCCGGCCTCCTGGCCCAGATGCTATTCGTCTGACTCTTCGGAGCCACCGTCTGTGCCCGCCCGGGACACGTCCGATGCCTCCTGTCAGCAGCCCGGCTCGCCGTGATTGCCACAGCAATTCTGGCGCGTGCGCAACTTGATCCAGTTGTTGCGCAACACCAATCTCAGCTTGCGCCCCAACGGCATCGGGACCTGCATGTTCGTGAAAGCTGCTCTCAAGCTCGGTCTGTCACTCATCTTCGGACTCCCTCGCCTCCAGCTACCACCCCGAGGCTGCAGCCGATGCCTGGCCGCGTACCCTCGAGTGGTTCCGGAAGTACTTGTAAGCGGCGCTGAAGTGACAGGGGACCACCCCCGGTCATGAGCGAGTGTTGTCGATTGGAATGACGCTGGCACCGGCTGCGGCGCGGGTGGGGTACACCG
Source organism: uncultured Anaerolineales bacterium (assembly GCA_964474265.1). Classification (GTDB taxonomy): domain Bacteria; phylum Chloroflexota; class Anaerolineae; order Epilineales; family JAANWY01; genus CAYYSH01. The sequence continues at coordinate 388 of CAYYSH010000150.1, read as the reverse complement.
CCGGCCTCAGCCCAGTTCGCGCGTGATACGCCTGGACGACGGCCGGGATGGCAGCCTCTACCGCATCCGCCGCCATCAATGCCACAGCGCAGCCTCCAAAGCCGGCACCGGTCATACGAGCGCCATAGCATCCCGGCTGCTGTCGCACACACGCCACCATCAGGTTCAGCTCATCACTCGATACCTCGAAGTCGTCTCTCAGGCTGGCGTGGCTCTCGTTCATCAGCTCCCCCAGCCTGACAGCGTCACCCCGACGCATGGCCTCAGCCGCCTGCAACGTCCGGGCATTTTCCGTCACCACGTGGCGGGCGCGACGACGGATCAGGGCATCCAGCCGGCCCGCCTGGGCTTCGAAGCCGGCCACATCCAGGTCGCGTAGCGCCGGCAC
>CAYYSH010000149.1:0-7380 GCA_964474265.1 uncultured Anaerolineales bacterium | reverse complement strand
AACGGCGATAAAATCTCGGCCAGAAGAGAAGAAGGGGCGGTCATCTTCACGCTGCGGAGCCTCTTCGGGCTGGCGCTTTGGTTTTCGGTATTCGCATATCTCGTCAACCCGGGCTGGATGGCGTGGGCCGGCCTGCCCCTGCCGGCATGGGTGCGCTGGCTTGGTGCAGTGTTGATGGCGAGCTGCCTGCCCCTGTTCTACTGGCTCTTCAGCAGCCTGGGCAAGAACGTGACCAGCACCGTGGCCATTCGAGAGGCACACACCCTGGTCACCCACGGCCCGTATCGCTGGGTCCGCCATCCGCTGTACTCTACGGGCGTGCTTTTCTTCGCCGGGCTCAGTTTGCTGGCAGCCAACTGGCTGATCGTGGTGACCATGCTCGGAGGGTTTATCGCCTTGATGATGCGAACGTCGGTTGAAGAGGCAAAACTGATCGAGCGATTTGGGGATGAGTATCGCGCGTACATGGAGCGGACAGGGCGCTACCTCCCCAGATTGAACCGTTGAGGGGACCTTGAAGATCCCCGCGATCCCCTCAGCCGTTGAGAGCGTATCGCCGTGCATCTGGGAGCGTTAAGTATCTTGAAATGACCACAGGTGATCCGACGCTCAAACCTCGTGAAACCTGTTTCGGCGCTGTTCGATCTGCATGCTGGGCTGTGCTGGTGTTGTGTCTTGGCGTTGTCGCATGCAGTGCATCGGCGGTGCCGGCCAGGCCGACCAGCACCCCCCAACCCACGCCGGCCCCCCTTCAACTGACCGTCGTCCACACCAACGACACGTGGGGATACCTTGAGCCCTGCGGATGAAGCCCGAAACTAGGTGGTGTGGCTCGGCGAGCCACTTTGATCAGGCAACAGCGGCAGGCATCGCCGCACGTGCTGGTACTGGATGCCGGCAATTGCCTGACTGGCGACCGCGATCCCGCACGACGGACTCAGGGCCAGACCAGCATCGAGGTCATGAATCGGTTGGGGTACGATGCTGTTGCGCTGGGAGCCCAGGACCTGGAGCTCGGGCCTGACATTCTGAAGCAGCGAATCGCCGAAGCAGCGTTTCCTGTCCTCTCAGCGAATGCTTTCGACGCCAGGACGGAAGCGCGCCTGGCGGAGCCGTTCGCACTGGTGGACATTGAGCGGCATCGGGTCGGGATCGTGGGCATCAGCGGGCCGGCGGCGACGGACGCGATCCAGGTTCGTGATCCCGTTTCTGCCGCTGAGACGGCAGTGGCCGAGCTCTCAGCTTCCGCGGACATCATCATCGTGCTGTCCAATGCCGGCGAGGCTGTCAATCGAGCGATTGCGTCGCAGGTCCCGGACGTCGATCTGGTCATCGGCGCTGCCGGCAGGGTGACCTCGCAGGCGGAGGAGGCCGGCGGCGCACTTCTCGTACAGGCAGACCAGGCATCGCCGGGACATGCCGGCCGGTATGTCGGCGTGGCCACGCTGGAATTTGACAGCCAGGGAGACCTGGTCGAGGCAAACTGGGAGCGCGTCCGACTATCACCCGACATCCCCGACGATCCGGAATTCGTGAGCTGGGTCAACCAGCATCGGTGAGATGGCCGTCTCTCCGCCCCGTCACCTCCGAGAAGACTTCTCCCCGGAAATCGGCGCGCGGTGGCACCGGTACATCGTCGGAAATGGAGCGCTGGAGCCAACAGGCACGAGCCTCCGCTTCGTCAACACGGACACCTCGACGCGAGAGTACACCAACGCCCAGATCGATGATTACCAGGGCCTGCCACGCCGGCACTTCCCGTGGCGCCCGCCGCTGACGCTGAGTGTGCGAGCCCGTTTTTCGCACCCGGCCGGCGAACTGAGGGGCACCGCCGGCTTCGGCTTCTGGAACGACCCGTTTATGATGACCGGCGCGCGCATCCCGACTTTACCGCGCGCCATCTGGTTCTTCTACGCCTCACAGCCGTCAAACATGAAGCTGGATCTGGAGACGCCCGGCTGGGGCTGGAAAGCGGCCACCATCGACACGATGCGAGCGCCTTTCTTGCTACTCTTGCCGGCGGCCCCTCTGGCAATACCGCTCATGAACATCCGACCGCTCTACCGGGCGCTGTGGCCCATTGCTCAACGTGCCATCGGCGTGTGCGAAGCGCTGGTGGATGCGGAGATGACGAGCTGGCACACCTACGTGCTCGAGTGGGGAATCGGGGGCGCGCAGTTCAGTGTGGACGGCGAACGCGTGCTCCGCTGTGAGACGGCACCGCGAGGGCCACTGGGCCTCGTGATGTGGCTGGACAACCAATACGCCGTTGTCACGCCCTGGGGACGCTTCAGGTTTGGCCTGCTGAAAGCCCCTGGCCGGCAGTGGATGGAGGTGGACTGGCTGTCGATTCGGGCGACCGGGTCTTAGAACGGGGAGCGCGAGGGTTACATCACCAGGACATTCTGCAACATCATCATCAGCAGAAAGCCGGCCATGCCCGCAGCCGCACTGGAAAGGCGCTGGCCAGCGTTGGCCCGGCTTTCGGGGATCATCTCGCTCATCACCAGGAAGATCATCGCGCCGGCGGCCAACCCGAATGCGAAAGGCAAGAAGGGGTGGAACGTCACCACAGCCAGGTAGGCCGGCACTGCGGCGATTGGCTGGGGCAGGCTGGAAAAGATGGACCACCCTACACACTTCCACCCGCTAACCCCTTCGGCGCGCAATGGCAGCGAGATGGCCACCCCCTCGGGGATGTTGTGAATGGAGATGGCGATGGCTATGAGGAGGCCCAGGCCGGCCTCGCCAGACCCGTAGGCCACCCCAACAGCCAATCCCTCGGGAAAGCTATGGATGAACATGGTGCTCAACACCAGGATGATACGCTTGGCTCCATCCTGCGAGAGCCCGGTCATGTTGAAGTCGTGATGGTCGAGTCGCTCCGAGGCCAGACCAAACAGCAAAGTGCCGGCAAGAATGCCGAGCGCCACGCTGGTAATCCCGCCCCGGTCAACACCTGGCATGATCAGGTTAAACACGGAAGCGGAAAGCATCATCCCGCCGGCCACCGCCCACCCCAGACGCGCCACCTGCTGCGGGAATCTCCGAACAACCACGAAGGGCAGCCCGCCAATACCAGTGGCCAGCATGGTGATGGTGGCAGCTATGAAAGCGTCCCACAGCGATGCGTTCACACTTGTACGTCCTTTCGGTGCTCGCGCACTTGAGTGATTTGCACGATGCGCTACGTGACCGGGGGCTAACACTGTCTCCCCACCGGCACATCACGTAACTACGGGCGAAATCTCCTCGAAAACCTCGCGGTCTTCGGGATCCAATCGCGCCAGTAAATCCGGGCCGAGCCGCGCATAGACCCGCTGTGCGAACAACTCCATCCACACAAACTGTCGGGCAATCAGCACCAGGTTGCGGTTGCGCGTGATGGTAGCTGTCATGTCCAGGTCGGTGCTGGCAATGAGCGCCTCCCGACGATCAGCCACGACGACCAGGCTGTCGGTCAACTCCTGGAGTTCACTTTCCATTGGCGGGTGGCGTGCCTCCTGGCCGAAGCCGAGCTCTGCCTCACCTGTCAGCAAGGCGTTGACCTCGACGCCCCGCTCGCCCGCGGCAACGATCTCCTCGCGCAAAGCTTCCAGGTCCCGGTCGGATAGAACAAGCATGATCTCGGACTGCGCAGCCTGGATCATCTGACTGGCATAGGACAACACAGCCTCGCGCCCGGTCGTAGTCCACAGCAAATCCTCATCTTGAGCGGTGTACAGCCGGCGCAGACCGTCTCGCAGGCTCTCCATCAGGCGCTGGTGTTGCTGCTGATAGCGGTCTAGCAGGGCATCCGGCGGTAGGGGGCGATAGAGCGTGGCTTTGTTTTCGGTAGATTTGAGCACTGCACCGCGTGTCTCCAGCCGGCCCAGGGCTTCGTACACCATCGAACGCGGCACGCCGGCCTTCTTGCCCAGTTGGTAGCCGGTAGCCGGGTTCTCGCGCAACAGCGCCAGATACACTTTGGCTTCATACTCTGTGAAGCCGATGGCCATCAAATCTGCCAGCAAATCCATGACCCCACATTAGTAGTTCGTGAACTGACTAGTAGTTTTATTATAAACGACTATTGCGATCTTGTCAAGAGGGTTTTTCTGGTGCGCGCTTGCACGCTCCGCCACCACTCCCACACCGCGCCCCGCCGTGGTGCGAACAGAAATGCCAGCACGAAGATCGCCGTGGCTGTTAGCACAACCGCCGGCCCCGAAGCGACGTTCCAGTAGAACGAGGTGTACAGCCCGATCACGCCGGAGACGGCACCAATCAGTGCCGACACCACCATCATCGGCGGCAGGCGACGCGCGAGCAGCGAGGCGGACGCAGCCGGCGTAACCAGCATGGCCACCATCAGCGCCACACCCACGGTCTGCAGCGACACCACGATAGTCACCGCGATGAGCACCAGCAGCAGGTAGCGCAGAAAGGTGGCCGGCAGCCGCAGCGTTTCCGCCAGAATCGGATCGAACGAGAGTACCAGAAATTCCTTGTAGAAGCCGATCACAGTCAGCAACACCAGGCCGCCCAGGCCGGCGGTCAGCCACAGGTCGCTGTTCGATACCCCCAGCACGTTGCCGAACAGGAAGTGGGCCAGGTCCGTGCTGTAGCTCCTGACAGTAGAGAGAAGAGCCACACCCAGGGCAAAAGCGCCGGCAAAGATCACGCCGATCGCCGTATCCTCCTTGATCTGGCCTTTCGTGCTGAGAGTGCCGATGCCCAGCGCCGTCAAGATGCCGACGATCAGCGCGCCGAGTGAGAGAGGCCAGCCCAGCAGATAAGCGATCACGACGCCTGGCAGAATCGCATGCGCCAGAGCATCTCCGAAAAAGGCCATGCCACGCAGGACGATGTACGTCCCCAGCACCGAGCAGACGACGCCAACCATCACGGAGGCCAGGAGGCCCCGCACCATGAACGGGTAACCGAGAGGATCGATCAGCCAGGCCAGTAGTGTGTCCATGGGGACTACTCCGTGCCATCACAACAGGTATCGGCCAGCACCAGGGTGCCATCTTCAGCCGGCACCACGTGCATGTGACCGCCGTAGGCCTGCAACAGTACGGAGGTGGTGAGGACGTCTTCGGGCCTCCCAAAGGCCATCAGCCGCCGATTCAGCAACATCGTCAGATCAAACTGCTCTGAGGCCAGATTCAGATCGTGGGTGGCGACCAGCACGGTGACACCGCGTCGCTGCAGGTCGTCCAAAATCTGGAAGATGGCCTCCCGGCTGGGCACATCGAGGCCGGTAAGGGGCTCGTCCAGCAGCAGCAACTCGGCTTCCTGGGCCAGGGCACGAGCGATGAAGACCCGCTGCTGCTGCCCTCCCGAGAGCTCTCCGATGGGCCGGTTGGCAAAATCCTGCATGCCCACCTGCTCCAGACTGCTATGGACCATCTCCCAGTCGCGCCGGCTGGGCCAGCGGAAAAGACCGATCCGGCCCACCCGGCCCATCATCACCACATCGGCCACCGTCACGGGGAACGTCCAGTCGATCTGATTGCGTTGAGGCACGTAGGCGATGCAGATATGGCCATGCGGTCCGCGTCCGTAGACCCGAACCTGGCCGGCAGACGGCGACATTGTCCCCGCGATCACCTTGAACAGCGTGCTCTTGCCGGCTCCGTTCGGGCCAACGACGGCCACTCGCTCGCCGGCCTCCAGGCGGAACGAAATGTCCTCCAGGGCCAGCTTTCCGTTGTAACTCACCGAGACGCGATCCACCTCCACGGTGGGAGCATCCGCACGATGGGCAACTTCTCTGGTTCTTAACCTTGCCATTGGGCTTCCTCCCGTTGGCCTTTACTGCAATGCGCTAACGATGGCGGTCACGTTGTAGCGCATGAATCGGACGTAGCTGTCAGCTTCACCGCCGGCCTCGCTCAGAGAACCGGTGTAGAGGGGTACCAACCGGACGCCGGTGTCTTCGGCCACCCGTGCAGCCAGCTTGGGGTTGACCGTGCGACCCACGAATACCGCCGGTACACCCAGCCGGCGGATGCTCTCTTCCAGCGTGATCAGTTCCTGGGCAGAAGGCTCCGCGGCAGCGCTGTAGGCCTCAACCACCGCGCCTGTCATCTCAAACCCGTATGCCCGGGCGAAGTAGCCGAGGACCAGGTGATCTGTGACCAGCTTCCTCTTTTCGGCCGGCACCCGGGCCACCTGTTCCCGAATCCACTGGTCCAGCGCTTCCAGCTCGGCCACGTAGGCCCGGGCGTTGCCGGCGTAGGCATCAGCATTCGCGGGGTCGAGTGCCTTCAGGGTGCGCTCGATGTTGCGTACCCAGATCACCACGTTGTTCGGGTCGAACCACGTGTGAGGATCGCTCTCCTCACCATGTGACTCTCCGTCCCCTACTTCGTCGAGTTTTAGCAGCTCAACACCCTGGGAAACAGGAATTACCGGCGCATGACTGCCGGCATTTGCGATCATCTTGTCCAGAAAGGCCTCCAACCCGACGCCATTGGCGAAGATCACGTGGGCGTGGACCACGGCGCGCAGGTCCTGCGGCGTGGGCTCGTAAGTGTGGGGGTCGGTGCCAGCCGGCACCAGTGTTGTCAGCTCGATCCTGTCACCGCCGACTTTCGCCACAACATCACCCACGATGTTGGTGGTGGCGACCACCCGTAACTTCTCGCCTGCGGCTAGAGGGACCGCCGGCAGCGATGCAGTCTTGTCACCCGGAGGCGATGCGGCGTCCGGTGGCCGCGCCGCGCTGCCGCACGCCGTGACCAGCATCCCCGTCGCCGCGAGCAACACAACAAAAACCCATAACCTTCTCAAATCCATGATCCCTGTCTTCGCTCCACAATTCCCCTTCCCCCGACGTAGCATGTCGGCCCTGGTGGTCTTTCCATCGCACTAAGGCTGCCGGCTATGTCGCGCCCTCTGCCGGCTCATCCGCACTCTGGTCGCCCAGGCTCGATCGGCAGTCAGGGCACGTCCCGTACAGTTCCAGGAAATGGCCTTCCACCTGGAATCCTGTTTTCTCGCCGATCAACTCCACCACCGCAGCCAGATGGCACTCGGCTATCTCGACGACGGTCCCGCAAGCCGAGCAAACGCAATGGTCATGATGTCCCTCGCCGCTTTGATGAAAGCGCTGGGACGAATCTCCCATGTAGGTTGCCCGCAGGCTACCCAGTTCGGTCAGCAGCTCAAGCGTGCGATACACCGTCGTCAGGCCGAGGGCGGGATGAAGCTGTTTCGCCCGCTCGTAGACCTCCGACGGGCTCAAGTGATGCGGGCCGGCCTCCAAAACCTGAAGCACAGCCAGACGCGGCCTGGTCAGCCTGTAACCGTGGCGTCGTAGCCGGCGAGCCAGGGGCATGTTACGCGTTTCTGGTCTGATGTTCACAAGCCATCACGTCGCTTATTGAAAAT
>CAYYSH010000148.1:5248-7391 GCA_964474265.1 uncultured Anaerolineales bacterium | reverse complement strand
CGGAAGCACGTTTCCAGGAAGTGCTGTCCGTTCCGGTTTAACACGATGACGTGGACGTTGGGCAACTGACTCACAGGGCTTTCTCTCGTGGTGAACTGGAGTTCGGTTTGCAGGCTACGGTGTAGACTTCAAAAGGCCGGTCGATGCGCTCCAAGAGCGCTACGAACTGCGCCAGGTCGCCATCCAGTGCCGCTCGTTGCCGGCCAAGTTCCTGGTTGATCTCGCCAAATCCCCGGTTGATCTCGGTCATGAAGTGGTCCAGGTAGGGCTGGACGATGAGCCGGACCAGGAACATCTTGCCATGCCAGATGAGCCGGCGCAGCGGGTTACCAGGCTTTGGCAATTGAGGCTTGTAGCTGAGTGGGGTGATGGCCGGCGTCGATTCTCCCAGTTCGAGCCTGAGATCGCGCACGTACTTCCGAATGTCGCCGCACAGGGGGTACGGGGCTATCGAATTTTCGCCCGACTCCGCCTGGGTGAAGCCGGCATACTCCAGGAAGAAGCACAGCAGCCGCGGATGGTAGAACGTCACATGCCCGAAGTGGATGTAGAACATCTCCAGATGGGAAAACAGGCCGCGCACGTTGGGCGTGGTCAGCACGATCACGCCGCCGGGCTTCAGCACGCGGTATGCGCGACGGAGCAGTTCGATCACCGTCTCGTAGGGCAGGTGCTCCACCAGGTGCGCCGAGAAAATGCCATCGACGCTCTCCGGCTCGGCCTCGGCCAGGTATTGCAGCGCGTCCTGGTGAACGACGTTGATGTTCCGCGCCCACGCCGCCTCGCAGCATTGGCGATCGAAGTCAACCCCGATGGCATCAATCCCCTGCTCCGTCAGAAGCTCGACGAAGTTCCCCTCACCGCAGCCCAGATCGATCACCGTTTCGCAGTTCTCGAAGAAGGGCAGGTAGAAGCTGTGGTACGCCTTCTGCTCTTCGGGGAGCACAGGCAGCCAGCGCAAAAAGGCATGATCCAGGCCCTCGATGGGATTGCGTGTTGCGTACTGCGTATTGCGTGTTTCTGGCTCCATGTATCACTTCCTGCCAAACAATGCCTGCTCAGCCTCCGGATTTTGTGCCAGATAGTCCGAAATCCGAAGTTCGGAACGTCGCCCTGAGCCTGACGAGGGGTCCGAAATCTGACTGTGCTCCCAGCGACTGGGGATGTAAAACACGCCAAATTCCTCGTTGATCTCGCCGCGCTGCACCCGAAAGGTGTACATGCGGTGGTGGTGGTCGTACGGGTGTACGCACGCATAATCATAACAGGTCGCCGAGAACTGGTAAGTGCCTTCCAACAGCGGCAGGGACTCGATGATGTAGTGGATTTCTCCCTCACCCTCGATGGCATCAATGGGATAGCCGGCGAACCGGGTGTTCGGTCCGTTGATGTGAATCCCGTCACTGCGGTAAATCGCCACGCCGAAGACCGGGTTGTCGATCCGCCGGTGCGCGCGGTAGCGGATGCGGGCCACCAGCGGCTCGCCGGTTCGGAATACGTGGCGCTCTCGGCCATCCTGGTCCAGGAAGTGCACGTCGATGATCTCCACCTCGCCGGAGCCCCAACGCTCGCCGGCCCCCTCCCCGTGCTGCGCTGCCAGCCGCTCCTCCTCTTTGGCTGTCACGCTGTCGCGATACAGATCGATCACCTGCTCCGTCGGCCCCAGATGGCGCATTTCGCCGTTCTCCAGCCAGAGCGCCCGGTCACACAACTCCCGAACCGCATCCAGGCTGTGGGACACGAAAATGATGGTGACGTTCTGGCTGCGAAGCTCGCTGATTTTGTCCAGACATTTCATCTGGAACGACTCATCACCCACCGCCAGCACCTCGTCGATCAGGAGTACCTCAGGTTCCACGTGGATGGCCACGGCAAACCCCAGCCGCATGGCCATCCCCGAGGAGTAGTGCTTCACCGGCATGTCGATAAAGCGTTCCAGTTCGGAGAAGCGCACGATGTCGTCGAAGTGGGCGTCCATCTCGCGCCGGCTGAGCCCCAGAATCGAACCGTTCAGGTAGATGTTCTCGCGCCCGGTGAGGTCAGGGTGGAAGCCGGCCCCCAGCTCCAGCAGCGCCGACAGCCGGCCATCGACCTGGATTTCCCCCTCCGTCGGTTCCAGGATGCGGCTGATGAGCTTCAACAC
>CAYYSH010000148.1:0-5238 GCA_964474265.1 uncultured Anaerolineales bacterium | reverse complement strand
CGAGCCGTTCGGCCCAATGAGCCCCAGCGCCTCGCCGCGCTCCACGTTGAAACTTACATTCCGCACGGCCCACAGCTCTTCTCGCCGGCCGGCGTCGCGGAATACGCCGATGGCTACTTCCTGGAACGATCGGGGGCGTTCGTGGTGTATGACGAACTTCTTGGAGACATTCTCAAAGCGAATAGCTGGCTGAGTCATTTTCACGAACACTGATTATACCCCGTTTTGGGGCTGATGGTCAAAAGTCGGCGTTGAACGATCAATCTCGGTTGATACAGCTTCTCAAGTGCGGACCCACACGCGCAATGCTCTCACTTCATCCAGCCCCATGGCCAGGATTGCCATCAGGTAAACGAGGCCGCCCAGTGCCAGGCCGATCACGCCTGTGGCCAGCGGGCCGGCGTCGGGCAGCCGGTGTTGTAGACCAGTTACGGTCGCTCCCATCACCAGCGCTGCGACCCCAACGCGTGCCAGGCCGTCTGCGACGCGTGCGATCTCCAGACCGCCCAGCCGCTGCCGGCCAAGCCACAGCAGGATTGATGCTTCAAGTGTAAATGCCAGCCCGTTTGCCAGCGCCAGCCCTCCGTAACTCAACACCCGAATCAAGGCCAAACTCAGTACGATGTTGGCCAACATGGAGATGGTTGCCACCTTGAACGGCGTTAGCGTGTCCTGCTGGGCGTAAAACAGCCGGGCTGCGATCTCCAGCACCGAATGGCCGACCAGCGCCAGAGCGTAGAACTGCAGCGCGAAGTAGACCATCTCGGTCGAGCGGGCATCGAAAGCGCCACGTTGGAAGAGCAGGACGATCAGGGGCCGGCCCAGGACAATGAGCCCGACCGCCGCCGGCACGGTGAGCGCAAAAATTACCCGCAGCGTGTCCGCCAGCGCCGAGCGCAGGGCATCCCTCTGGCCTCGCGCTGCAAACTCCGCCAGGGTGGGGAAGATCACGATGCCCACGGCTGTGGCGAAGACGGTCTCGGGAAGTTGCATCAGGTTCCAGCCGTAGCTTAACGCTGCCACACTGCCCTCACCCAATCGCGAAGCCAGGTTGGTGTTTACCAGGAAGGTGACCTTCACCACGCTCAGGGCTAGAACCCGCGGCCCCATCAGCCAGGCCACCTGGCGCACGCCGGCATGTCGTAGCCCCAGTACTGGCGAATATCGCATGCCGTAGTGCACGAGTCCAGGGATTTTTACTCCCAGGTGCAATGCCGCCCCTATGACCACGCCGGCGGCCAGTCCGTAGACGCCCCAACGTGGTGCCAGGAACAGTGCACCGGCAATGATTCCCAGATTGTACATGGCCGGCGCGATGGCCGGCAACAAAAAGTGCTGATAGGCATTCAGGATGCCCATCTGGATCCCGCTCACACCGAACACCACCGTCGAGATCAGAATGATGCGCATCAGGTTTACCGTGAGCGCCTGACGCGCCGGATCAAACCCCGGTGCAACAACATTCCCGACGATGGCCGGCGCTAGCAGGGCCACGATGCCGGCCAGTACCGCCGTGGCCAGGAATACCAGGTTGGTAACAGCGCTGGCCAGTTCCCAGGCATCGTGGGTGTCACCCTGGGTCAGGTACTCGGTGAAGACGGGCAGGAACGCGGTGACCAGCGCTCCTCCGGCAATGAGGGTAAAGAGCAGGTCCGGGATCTGGAACGCGGCGTAGTAGGCATCGATAGCGCCACTTGTGCCAAACTGCCGGCCTATGACGATCTCGCGGGCCAGTCCCAGGAGTTTGGCAGCCACGAAAGCTGCCATCACGATACCGGTGGAGCGGACAAGGTGACCACGACGTGACGTTTCCATGGGGCCAGAGCCGGCTATTGTAACGCGGCCAGAGCCTGTTTGGCAGCGACGTAATTTGGGTTGAAACGGAGCGCTTTTTCGAACGCCCGGCGGGCTTCTTCTGTACGCCCAAGGGCCTCCAGTGCGCGTCCACGCCAGTAGTGAGACTCCTCCAGGTTGCCGGCATTGCGCAGGTTGGCCGCTGCCAGTGTCAACACGTCGTCATAACGTCCCACGGCGAAGTAGGCCTGAAAGGGACCGAACTGATACCACAGCATGCGCCACGGTAGTCCCAGCCGGCGCGCCCGATCATACGCGGTGGCGGCTTCGTCGTATCGCCCCAGGGCTGTCAGGTTGCTGCCTATGTTGAACCAGGCAAAGGGATCATCGGGGTTTTGCTCCGCCTCGTTCTGCGCTGTCGCCAGCGCTGCCTGGTACATGGTCCTGTCGTCCAGAGCGTCACCCAGGATGCGCCGCACCAGTTCTCCTTGATCGGGGGTGTAAACGAGCACGTAAGTACGGTTGAAGATGCGCCACTCGACATCGAACTGGTCGTAGGGCAGGCGTGTGTTGGGGCCAAAATAGGAGTCAAAGGCTACAAACTCGCCGGCGATGTCGTCGTAGCCGATGAGCAGACGGTAGTGTCCCATTCCGTCGTTGGGCTTGGGCGTGATCCACGTCTCGGCGATGGCCGGAATCCCCAGACTCAGCAGGCGTTTCAACATCTCCACATTCCCGCCTACCCGGTCTATCGCTTCGAAGCCCAGGCTGCGGGCGTAAGCAACCAGCTCGTATGGGCTGACGTTCTTGTCGTCCTCATCCGGTTTAAGGACGGTTGCCGTATCGGCCTGGGTCTCGGGACGGCCAAAGTAGCTCAGATTCATGGCCAGGGTGGCCGGCCCACAGTTGTTCCATGTCTGCCAGGCATGGCTGAAGCCGGTCAGGAGTGTGGCAGGCGGTAGGGGGAGCAGCGTGGGCGTCGGAGGGGCTGTGGGCGAAGGCATCGGCGACGGGCTGGCAGGTAACAAGGTGGGTGTGGGCAAGGCCGGCACGACATCGGGCGCGGCTGACGTGCTGGCTGTGGAGGTGTGATCGGGCGCTGGTGTGTGTGCCGGCTGTGGATCGGCTTCGATCGGCACTGTGACTTGCGGGGTCATCTCATCGGCCACCAGGTCTGGTGTGGGAACGTAGTTGGGATGAGGGAGCCGGCTTCGGGCTTCAGTCTGGATGCGGCGGGGGATGTAACGTAGCCGGCGCCCAACGGTCGAATCCTCGGCGCATGCGGTCAAGCCGGCTACCAGAGCCAGCAGCGCGAGTAACTGGACAGCCTTGTCCGCCCAATGCGTTTGCATTTCAACAACAGTCCTTTCACCCAATGCCCAATGGAGACGCGGACGCATCCCTTTTGGTTCCTTTTGCTCAGATACTGATTATACCACAAATTCAATAGTTTCTTCACACCACTTTCACACAACTGGCCCCAATCTCTCTCCCGTATATGGTATACTGCATTGCAGAACACGCAGTGTTTCTTCCCCCCTGTATTCTGTTCCAGGCCTTTCCCATGCAGTGATGAAGGAGTTAGAAAGATGTCATTGAATTACGCACGTTTTCACCGGTGTCCACCCACTTATGGTGGTTGCTAGGCCAGCAGGCATACAGGGCAGTCCCTCGCAATCCTGATACCGCTGCTGCAATCGTCAGGGCCGCTCTGGTGTCTCAATCACAGCGGTTTCCTGCCCTCAATCTGCGACACGAGGTGTGGCTCCCGGCCACAGGAGAGTCTGACAAGGTGTGAGTTCTAAGTGGCAGGAGGTGTTGGCTTACGCAAATAGCCGGCTGGAACGCCTACATGGCTCCAGCCGGCTATTTGCTTTCGTGGCCGGCGTCTGGGGGGCCTGGCCTCTTATCCCGGACAAACGGCAAGGGAGGGCAGAGTACTGTCTTTGTGAATGCGTCGCTTCCCGCTACCCGTCTTTCAGGATGCTAATTCCGCCTTCTTTTTGCGTGCAGACCACTCTGTGGGTGGATGGAGTCCCCCATTTCTGGAGAACGACACTGGCCAGGCATCGGCCTGTCGGAGATCTACCTCACAGGCGGAGTTGACGACCAGATCTTCTCCCTTCTGCTCCACGACCTTGATGAAAGCCTCAACGATTGCCGGGTCGAACTGGGTGCCTGAACAACGCTGAAGCTCGGCGAGAATCTCATCGAGCGCCATGGCCCTGTGATATGGTCGATCTGAGGCCATGGCTTCCACCGCGTCGCAGACGGCCAAAATGCGTGCCTCAATGGGGATCTCTTCGCCTTTCAACCCATCAGGGTAACCGCGACCATTCCACCATTCGTGGTGGTGTCTGACGAAGGGGGCCAGGTGGCGCAATCCCCGGCAGGTCCTCAGGAAGTCTGCACCGATAGTGACATGGGTTTTCACATACTCGTACTCCTCGGCGGTGAGCTTGCTTGGCTTGTGTAGAACGTTCTCGGAAATGCCGATCTTGCCGATGTCATGTAGCAAGGCGGCCTGGCGGATTCGCTCTATTCTCTCAGCCGGCAGCCCCAATTCCATGGCAATGGCCGCCGCATAGTCCGCCACATGGATCGCGTGACCATGCACGTAGGGGTCGCGGGCGTCGATAATCTTCGCCAGGGTCAGAAAGAGTTCACTGTTCATAGCGTGCAACTCGTTGTTGAGTTGCTGGATGGCCTCACTGCCGGCAACGATTTCGCTGTTGGCCTGGACAAGCTCATCGTTCATGCGTTTCAGCTCCCGCACGCTTTCGGTGGTGCGATCGACGTATTGCTTCTGAGCGTAGCGCATCATGAATATTGGGAGGACAAACACGATCACACCGGGGGCCCCCAGCGCTGTGTAGGCAGCCGCCAGGAAGAGCCCCAGGATACATAGAACCAGGTAGTGAGTGGCCAACCAGCGGTATTGCCGGCGCCACGTGGACATGATGCCCAGCCCCGCGGACATAGCAATGGCGCCGGCAATGAGGCCGGTGTCGATGGCGTAGTACGCCAGGGCAGCCACGGTGGCGGGGAAGGCCAGCAGGAGCAGGTTGGCAGCGTGTAGCGGGATTGTCAGAGCATTAATGGTCATTACAGGCGCTGTGCCGGCAAGCGTGTGGGTCGCCCAGTTAAACGCCATCTTGTATAGGCGTGGCCGGCGGCGGATGTAGTGCACCAGGGCCACCGCAGCGCTGGCGCAAACGACACCCGGCATACCAGCGATCACTCCAGCCGCAAAGTTAATGGCAGCAGAGACCGAGATCGAGCCGTCCCCGTACAGGTCCATCTGGAGCACCTCAGCAGCAATTGCCAGGACGGTGAGCAAGCCGAGAGCTATCGGGTCGGGGCGCGGGCCAAAGATGACGCCCGACACGGCTGCGGCGGTTGCCGCCGTGATGACTGTTGCTACGAAGACCCCGAGCTTTATGC
>CAYYSH010000147.1:0-7393 GCA_964474265.1 uncultured Anaerolineales bacterium | reverse complement strand
AGTGCCGACCTCGCCACAAACTGTACAGGATGAATGTTACAATGCGGATTACGACGGAGGTGAGCCCCTTTTGCATCCCGCCACAAGGGACTCTGGCAGAAAGATGCGTGGATTCACTACATTGCAATGGGGAGGGTTACGTAAAATGTACTGCCTTTATTAACATCACTCTCAAACCAGATGCGGCCGCCATGTAGTTCGACCAGCGAGCGGGCAATGTATAATCCCAGCCCCGTGCCACTGGCACCGGTTTGTTGCGCGCTCGCTGCTCGAAAGAAGCGAGTGAACAACCTCTCCTGTTCTTCAACCGCGATGCCGACCCCCGTGTCTGCCACTGCCACTTGCAGAAAGCCTTCCTCCTCTGCGCGTGTCACGCTGACAGTGATCAGCCCGCCTTCGGGCGTATACTTACAGGCGTTGCTCAGCAGATTGCCAATGATCTGGGCCACCCGGGTCTGGTCACACAGGGCCGGCGGCAAGTCCGGCTGCGCGCGCAGGGTCAGACGCTGTGCTCTGGCGTCCAACTGGGGCTCGTACTCAGCGGCCACGCTCTCCACCAGGGCCGGCAGGTCTGTCGGCTTCAGGATCAGCTCAATCCGGCCGGCCTCGATGCGGGTCACATCCAGCAGGTTTCCGGTGATCGTCTCCAGGCGCCGGGCACTCTGCTGCACAATCTCCAGGTATTCACGTTGCACGTCCGTGAGGGGGCCGGCGGCCTCGTCGAGCAGCACCTCAACAAACCCGGTGATTGAGGCGAGTGGCGTGCGCAGTTCGTGGGCCGCCACGGACACGAACATCGATTTCATGTCATCCAGACGGCGGAGCTCTGCATTGGCCGCAGCCAGTTCCAGATTCTGCTGCGCGAGTTTATCGCGCAGGAGGCGCAATTCGTTCCGTCGCTGAGTGAGCTGTTGCTCGAGCACGCCCATCTCAGACACGTCGTCCATCACGTGGATCAGGCCGGTGATCTGGCCACTCCGATCCCGATATGGCAGATCAACCATGGTGAGATAGATTGTCTCTCCGTCGGGCCTCTCGCGGTTCACCCAGGACAACTGGAAGCGCGGCAGCCGGCCATCCAGAATATCGGCCAATACGTCTTCATTACCCACGAGTTCAGGCACCAGCTCTAACAGCGAGTGCCCCAGGCTGCTGACGTGGCCATTGCGGAAGACTTCTGCGGCCCCACTGACTTCCACAATATTCAGATTGCGATCGGTAATGGCGTAAGCGATCTTTCGGTCCTGCAGTATCAATTGTGCTACTGTCGGGTCCATAATTCCCATGTCCATTTCAAGCGATAAGCAGCCGGCCCAGATGGCGAAAGAGCCTTTCGACCTCGTCGCCGGTCTTGGCACTGGTGAGATAAAACGGAGCATTGAACCTGGCGGCGACTGCCGCAATGTGTGCCGGCGTGAGTCTTTGCTCGTCGGTCAAGTCACTCTTGTTGGCAGCCACAATCAGTTGCGCCTCAGGGCTGACAGCGGACAGGTCGTCGGCGTAGCTGTACAGGTGCTCCAGCGTTTGCGGTCGCGTCAGGTCACAGACCAGGACGGCGCCGGCAGAGCCACGCAGATAGCTGGTGCGCACCTGATCGAACTCCTCGCTGCCCGCCAGGTCCCACAGCATCATCGTCAACTCTACAACGCCGTCAGCACGTGGCACCGCCACCGTCTTGCGGCTGACCTTGACGCCAATGGTGCTGATGTACCGGTCGTCGAACAGGTTGTATACAAAGCGGCGCACCAGGCTGGTTTTGCCAACGGCAAAGTCGCCCAGCAGGCAGACTTTCTTGCTGATTGTCGTCACCAGCAGACGCTCCTTCCAGCTACGGGCCGGCGGTCGGCGTAACCAGGTGGGCAGGGATGGGGTTGGTCGTTCCCACCCAGCGGGCCGGCACCCACCCGATGACTTCAGCTTGCGCTTCAGGGGCCCAGCGCACCTGATACCAGTCGCCGAAAACGGCCAGGATCTCGATCTGCTCCCCCAGCTCCAGAATCAGCCCCAGGCGCGGCGACTCGGCCGAGGGACCCGCCCGTAGCCAGACGTTGCCTGTCATCAGGCCGATCGGCGGCGCCGGGGTTGCCGTGGGCACGGGCGTGGCTGTCGGGACCGGCGTTGCCGTGGTCGTGGGTGCCGGCGATGGCGTGGTCGTCGGTGTGACAGAGGGTCTGGGGGTAAAAGTGGGCGATGACGTAGGGGGCGATGTGAATGTCGATGTAGCTGCCGGCGCCACCACAACGACGGGGGCCGGCGCTGGTCTGCCACGCACGGCCCGCCAGACCCAGCCGGTGATGGCGCACGCCCCAAGCACGAGAACGGCGAACACAGCCAGTGTGCCGGCCAGGACTCGCTTTTGAGTCGGGCTCAGTGCTGCCGGCCTGGCAACAGCCATCAATGAGCGCAGAGAGTCTTCCACCGGTGCCAGCGGCGTTGGATCCCCGTCGTAATCCCGCAGAACCGGTTCGTAGGCATGCTGAATCTCAATCAGCCGCTCTCGCATCTCTGCCCGGAAGCCGGGGGGTTCCACACCATCCACCACCACAGCCAGATAAGCGTGCTGGGCAGCTTCAATCAGGATTCGAAAGTCGCCATACTCGATCTCGTCCAGCTCTCCTGACTTTCCACGACCAAAGGCATCGCGCACGAAGTCACGGATGGCGGTTAACATGCCGCTGATCACATCAGCATCGGACGCGGCATCGGGCTCTCGCGATACGAGCCACAATAGCAACCCCGTCTCACGATGGATGAGGAAGATTTCTGCCACCTCGAAGGGTAACGACTCCCGCAGAGCCATTTCTGCCTCAGAGGCGCCCCCCAGCCGCGCCCGCAAGCGCCACCAGATGGCTCGCGGGCTGAACGATGTCCGCACCTGGGCATCTACAGTGCGAGCCAGGTCCCGGATCGCCTCGGAGACGGCACGCATCACGACCTGCCCGATGATCGGGTACAGGGCTTCGATCATCTCCTCGCGGGCATCGCGGATCCTGCGGCGGATGATGTCGCCCAGGACCGGTGCGATCATCGCAATCAGTGCGTCTTTGTCGCTGACGCGGCGCTCCAGGTCCTCCAGTTCGGCCTCCAGCTCGGCGATGCGCCGGCGGTCGTGACCGAACAGGATCTCGCGCAGGGCTTCTACCGACGGCTCAGCCTGCGCCGGCGGGGCGTCACCTTCTTCGCCATCTGGTGGCAGACGATGACCATCCTCTGTCACGGCTTATACCTACTCCGTCTCAACCAATCCTTGCAAGAGGTCGGACAGGGAGCCTCCATTCTTGAGATGAGTGCCAAGCTGAACAAACAGCTCACCCAGCATCTGCCGGTCCACCTTATCTGTGGTAAGCATCTGAGCCGTCTGCCGCAATTCATTACGCAGGTCATCATCAGCCTGTCGCATCTCCTGCCGAAGAGCCTGCAGTTTCTTCTCCTGGTTGCTACCCTGTTCGGACAGTTGCTCATTCAGCCGGTCTGTTGCCTGCTGAAGCCGATCCAGATCGCGCTGTATTCTCTGGAATCGTTGCTCGTAGTCCCGCATCTGGGGGCCAAAAATGATGTCTCGGATGCGGTCTACTTCCTGGGCGGTTTGTGCCTGAGGCGTAGTTTGAGCTTGCTCGTCTGTCATAGAATCCTCCTCAGCCAGATGTCAGGCCTCATTGTACGAGAACAACCTTGCAATTGACATTACAGCGGGCGAAAAATGTCAGCGCCTGGCCACAAAACGGTAGCCCAAGCCTCGATCGGTGAAGATATATCGAGGCTTACCGGGCACCGGTTCTATTTTGTGACGCAGACGATGTACATGGACACGCAGTGCATCTTCGAAGACCTCCTCCAGAGGCCACAGGCGACGCAAGAGGAAGTCTGTCGTGACGGTTCGACCGGCGTTACGCATAAGGACGTACAGGAGCTTGGTTTCTGTCGGTGTGAGGGAGATCGATTTTCCGTCCACGAAGGCTTGTTTGTGGGCAAAATCGACGGCCAGGCGGTCGTCCACCTGTGTGACAGGTGCGAGAGTATAAGCAAAGTCACCAATACGACGCAAGACGCGTTGCACGCGGGCAACTAACTCGCGTGGGCTGAAGGGCTTGGTGACGTAGTCCTCAGCGAAGAGTTCAATGCCCTGGATAATGGTCTCTTCCTCATCAACTGCTGTCAGCATGATGACAGGCAGATCTGCGAATTCCTGTACGGTCCGACAGAATTCGAAGCCGGTCATGCCCGGCATGTTGAGGTCCACAATGGCCAGATGGGGCAGGCCTTTGCGATCGATTACGTTCAGAGCATCCTGGCCAGAGGCGGCTGTGAATACCTCAAAGCCGGCACGGTCCAGCACGTCGTGGACCAGACGCAGAATCACCGGGTCGTCGTCTACCACGAGGATGCGTTGGAGATACACATCGGGATATCCGCTGGACGAAGAATCGAGCATTGTTTCTCCCAACTATAGAGGTGAGTAGACAGCCACAAAACTTTCCATGATTATACTGATTTTCTGTCGAATACGTCAACACATGTACGGAGAGGCAGTGGGGGAAACAGCCGGCATCGGTCCCAGGCGCGGGTGTCTCAGGACATGCGGCGATAATCGCCGGCACTTTCGCAGCATGCCGGCAGGCACAGAGAGCACGCCCGAAGCAGCATAGCGGGGCTGATGTCTGCTTCTGGCAGCAGCCAGGGCGGACACAATGCGGGATATGAGGCAGACCCGGGTCAGGATGCTATCCGGCAACCGCTCGACCGGGTTGCGTTGTGTTGTTGGATCAAGACTGTACGAACTTGTAACCTCTCCCCCACACGGTGAGGATGTAGCGGGGCCGGCTGGGGTTGGGTTCGATCTTCTGTCGCAGCCGGCTGACAAGTTTCTGGATGGGATAGTCCTCCATGCCCTCTTCGTACTCCGGCCACACCGCCTGCCAGATTTCTTCTTTCTGACACACCCGGCCAGGATTGTTGTATAGCAATTCGAGTAGCCTGAGTTCCTTGTTGGATAGATTTTCCACCTGGCGTCCGTTCACCCAAACGATGCCTGTGGCATCGTCCAGCTCCACGCCGCGTACCGTGGACACTGTTCCTGAGCCATTGGCCCAACCCTCGGCAACAGCGCGCTGGACGGCGGCTTGCAGTTCTGGGCCGGCCATGCCACGGAGTTTGGCATCGAACAGGGCCGCAGCGGCGGCCTGCAACAGGGCCGGGTGGCCGCCGGTCTGCTCAAGGATGAACCGACGCTCGCCATCGCTGAAGGTGACCTCGGTACCAGCCAGGGCCCGGTCGAACAGTTCGTTGGCCTCACTCGCCGTGAAGGCCGATAACTCCTGGCTGATAAAGATGGTGGGGAATGGCGACCCTCTCCAGCCGCCCAGGCTGTCATCCAGTGTGGTCAAGGGACGCTCAGTCGCAATGATCATCGAGAACACACGTGGGGTGCGCCGGCCAAGGGAGCTTAGCATGCCTAAAAAGTGGCGTGTCGTCTGCTCCGCCACCTCGGTCTCCGTCCGCACAACGCACTCGAACTCGTCCAGCAGTGCGACTAATACCCGGTCGGACCAATCGAGTTCATCCAGCACATCCTGGACATCTTCGAACCCGACCCGGTCCTGGCTGATCAGCCGGCTCACAGCGTCCTGGAGGTCGCCGTCCAACATACGGGACATGCACCGCAATAGACGCCGCCAGAAGTGGTCCGGGGTAAAATCCCCCAATGACTGGCAGTCGATCTTGCAAAGGATAAAGGTGGCCGGGTCAAGCCCCCATCGGGCCGCGATTTCGGGATCAGAAATGTAGTTGAGCAAAGAGGTTTTGCCCACACCAAGCGGTCCGTACACCGAAATGTTACCCCGGCTAGGACTCCGCAATTGACTGAAAATGAGTGACAGGACACGCTCACGTCCGACAAAGTCTGCCGGACCAACCGGCACATGGTAGACGAAGGGGTTGTTTACTTTCACGGACGATTCACTCCTCTACATTAACTCATCCTGCCAACGGTGCGCAACGATAACGGCAGCAATCATCGCCGCGGCCACCACCACCCGCATGATAACTGGCAGGGTACTTATCAGGCTGATGACGGCAGCCACGCCGGCCACTGCCAGCGCCACCTGGAAGGCGCGCTGAGCTCTCGACTCTGCCTGTTCCCGTGCACGACGCTCTTCGGCCAGTTTCCGCTCCAGCACACCCCGGCGGACCAGTTCTCGCTGCAGACGCGCGTCCTGAGACTGCCGGAGTCGCTCACGCAGATTGGTGATCTGCTCAGCAAGCGTCTGATTTCCGGGGTCAAATTGTAAGGCCTCCTGAAATGCGGTCAACGCACTCTCCACCTGGTTATTCGCCAGGTAAGTCTCACCCTGCTGACGCCAAAGACTGTGTAGTTCTGCCATGATTTCTGGATCTTCCGGGACGCGTTCCCATATGCGTTGATACTGTTCAATAGCGCCGGCCAGGTTTCCCTGGGCCTTCAACTGGGCGGCATAGTCTTGTCGCGCAGCCAACACCCCGTCCCACGCACTCGCCTTGTCCAGATCGTATGCTCGCTCGTAGGCCTCAATGGCCTCGGGCAGGCAACCCTGTTCATACAATGCCTGGGCGAGGCCCAATTGTGCCCGCGTGTGGTTTGGATTGGCTGCCAGAGCCCGGCGATAGTCATCCACTGCGGTGGCGAGGTCGCCTTCCACATGGGCGCTACGTGCCGCCTCGTAGAGGGAGATAGCTCGTGGGCTAACAATCTCCAGCTCGCGCTTTGCCTCGGCCAGCGAGTGTTTGGAGCAAACCCAGCGCCGGAGGAATTCGACTACGAACCGATAGGCATCGCGCTCCGGCTGGTAAATGATTCCCCACTCGGTGAGCACAGCCGGCGCGCTGGAGAGTTCTATACCTTGTAGACGTACACCATGCTCGCGAAGCACCTGACGAATACGCGACAAATGGGCAACGCCTCCATTATCAGTTACATGCGCTATGGCTGACAGGACGAAACGCTCAGCCGGCGGGAACTCATCCCAAAACCAGGCCAGCCCACCCATGCCCAACTCCCACGCTCGCTCAATAGCGTCTTCTACATCCTTCGGTGTCACCACCGTGCGGCCATCGTGTGACAGAGCATCGTAAATCGCGTAGCCCATGAGTTGGGTGAAATACGGGTGGCCGGCAGTGAGATCCAGGATCGACTCAACTGCCTCGGGCTCATACTCCAGGCGCTCCTTCGCAGTCTCAAGGATCAGGCGTCTGGCATCCGCCCGGTTCAGGACCGAGATACGCTTGAACTGGGCCGATTTGAAGGTGGCTTTGATGCGACTGGGTAGCTCATCCAGCCGCCGGCCAACCACAAAGATGAAAGCAATGCGCCCCTCGTCGTGGATCAACTCCTGCAGATAGGGGAAGAACGTCTCAATGG
>CAYYSH010000146.1:0-7408 GCA_964474265.1 uncultured Anaerolineales bacterium | reverse complement strand
TGCGCCTGGTGATCGAGCATGCGGTAACGCTGCTTGCCGGCCAGGCCGGCCTGATCGCCCTCCGACGCTCCGATGGCACATTCGGCATCGTGGCCAGCTACGGCATCGAACGCGAGACGCTACGCCGGTTTGCGCCACTGCTACAAGACATCCCGCCAGAAGTCCTGGCGGATGATCGGACCCAACGGGTGCACCCCTGGCTGCAGCGCCGGCTGGCGGCTATCGCCTCCTCTATCGACATCCAGTTCGGCGATGCAGTGTCCATGCCCCTCACTATCGCCGACGACCTTATCGGGGTTATCTTCATTTTTCGAGGTCTCGAAGCCCAGTTCACACCAATGGATCGCCAACTCCTGGCCGACTTCGCTGACATCGCAGCTATCGCCGTGCGCAACGCGCAACTGTTCCAGCAAGTACTTGACGAGCGCCGGCAACTTCAAACCCTGGTGGCTCATACAGAAGAGGGCGTTGCCATCCTGGACCCGGGCGGCTACATTCGTCTCTTCAACCACGCACTGACCAGGATGACAGGCTGGCCGGCCAGCGACGCGATTGGCCAACCAGCGCGAGAGGTGATCGCAGTCGTCGATGATGCCGGCAAACCCATCCGTGCGCCGGACATCCCCCTCGTCCAGAGCCAGGGCGATGAGCAACCTCAGCGGCTGGAGGGCTGGCTCATCCGGCGCGACGGAACACAAGGGCCATATGTCGGCATTACCCTCTCGCCCCTTTATGACAACTCTGGCCAACTGTTCAGCATCGTCGTGAATTTTCAGGATGTGACGCGCTTCAAAGAGGCGGAAGACCTGAAATCGACCTTTGTGTCGGTTATCTCTCACGAGCTAAAAACCCCGCTGGCACTTATCACCGGGTATGCTGAGACGCTGGGGCGCGAGGATGTACGATGGGACAAGAAGACGATGCGCGAGGGCCTGGCCATCATCCGCGAGGAGAGTGCCCGGCTCAACCGCCTGATCGAGGATCTGCTGGATGCGGCGCGCATCGAGGCCGGCGTGCTCGAATTGCGCATGTCCTACGTCCGGCTCGATGAACTGGCAGAATCCAGCGTCGATGCTCTGCGGCCGATTGAGCGGAACCACATGTTCGCTGTGGACTTTCCGCCCAATTTCCCCTCCGTGCCCGGTGATCCGGAGCGCTTGCGCCAGGTACTGCGCAACCTGCTGAGCAATGCCGTGAAATACTCGCCGCCCGACAGCCTGATCCGGATTAGCGGACGCGTAGAACCCGATCGCATTATCGTATCCGTATCTGATGAGGGTCCAGGTATCCCACTGGAAGAGCAACACGCCGTCTTCGATCGCTTCTCACGAGGTAGCGTCGCACAGAACACGACATCGGGGGCCGGCCTGGGACTGTATCTCAGCAAGGCCATTGTAGAGGCACACGGCGGTGAGATTTGGGTGGAAAGTACCCCTGGTCAGGGTGCAACTTTCTACTTCTCACTCCCGAGGAATGGGGCAGTAAGGACATAAGCGCTATGATTTCCTTGAAAGATAAGCTGATATTGGTCGTTGATGATGAGCCTCGCATGCGGCGATTCATCCGCATGAACCTGGAAGTGGAAGGTTGCCGGGTGATTGAAGCATCAGACGGGCTCGAAGCCCTGGAGAAAGTGCGCGAAGAACTTCCAGACGTCGTCATTTTGGATGTGATGATGCCTAATATGGACGGCTTCGAGACACTCCACGACCTGCGCGAGTTCTCCGACGTGCCTGTCATCATGTTAACAGTGCGCGCTGACGAAGACGATCGGATCCGTGGGCTGGAGCTGGGCGCGGACGACTACCTGGGCAAACCCTTCAGCCCTCGTGAGCTGGTAAGCCGCATCAAGGCCGTCCTGCGGCGAGCAGAAATGGCACCACCCGTGCATAAATCGCTGCTCAAAGTTGACGATAATCTCACGATTGATTTCGCCCGACGAGAGGTCATTGTGCGAGGGGAGCGGGTGAAGCTACGGCCCACCGAGTGGCGGTTATTGTACCATCTGGTGAGCAATGCCGGCTGGGTGATGAGCCACGAGATGCTCCTCTCGAAGGTGTGGGGGCCGGAGTATCGCGACGCCCATCACTACGTACGGTTGTACATCACCTATCTTCGGCAGAAAATCGAAGAGGACCCATCGAATCCGAAGTACATTCTCACGGAACGCGGTATGGGCTACCGGTTCGTCGATTTTGAGGGCCGGCCAGAGAGGGAAGTCACCTCCCTACCACCACCGGACTGATCAAGCCCCAGGCAACACAACAACGCCCGCCTGCGAAAGCTCTGCAGGCGGGCGTCAATTTGTAGTAACTAACAAGGTTTACTACTGAAATTACTTGGCTTTAACCTTGATCTGCTTCGGCCGGACCTCTTCCGCCTTGGGCAGATGCAGGGTCAGCCGGCCGTTCTCGAAGATCGCTTCGGCATCATCCGCATTCACCGGTACGTTCAGGGTCAGCGTGCGGCGGAAGGGGCCATAGGCCGTCTCCTGAATCACCCAGTCTACGTTCTCCGCCGGCGCCGGAATCTCACCCGAGATCGTCAAGATGTTGTCCTCAATGGTGATGTTTACGTCCTTGGGCGAAACCCCGGGCACCCAAGCGTGGACCACCACCTCATCGTCCGTCACATAAGCATCTACCGGCAGATAAATGGGCCGGCGACCACCGTTCATCCGCGTAGCACGCGGTCGAACAAAGCTTTCCTCAAACAATCGATCCATCGCCTCACGCAATGAAACCATTTCGCGGAAAGGATCCCAATTCATCAACGACATTTTGATTCACCTCCTCAGATAATACCCTGGCTCAAACACACAGGACACTTTCTGCTCAACCCGGGGATCGGGCCTGTTTCCCCGTCCCCGGGCTGAGATGAGGTCACAAGTTTTGACCTCACTTCTTGACCTTCACCGGAATGTGCTTCGGCTTGGCCTCTTCAATCTTGGGCAATGTCACCTTCAGAATACCGTTCTCGAACGTCGCATCGACCTTGTCGGTATCAACAGTGGACGGCAGCGTCACAGAACGCTGGAACTTGCCGTAGCGACGCTCCTGGAAGTGCACGCTACCGCGCTTGCCCTCCTCTTCAGCCCGGAACTCACCCTTGATGGTCAGCGTGTTGCCGCTGATGCTGATGTCTACATCCTCGGGCTTCAGGCCAGGGACAGCAGCGGTAATAACAAGATTCTCATCAGTTTCGTACATGTCAACCGGGACCGTCAGCCCACCGTTGACACCCCAAGGCCAGGCGCGGAACGGTCGAACAAAGCTCTCCTCAAACAGCCGATCCATCGCATCACGCAGGGACAGTACCTCACGGAACGGATCCCATCGAGTCAGTGACATAGATCACACCTCCTCGTATGACATGTCAAGAGTTAGCTCGGCGTTTCTCTCGATTTTGCCGGGAAAGATTATAGCGAGGTGATATTAGAATAACACAAATGCAGCATTAGAACTGCGTTAACACGCAGTTAGAAGTTTATAAGATCGCACTCAGAAACTGATGAGCGCCATCTCGTCTACTCGCGCACGACGCACATCGATCCGGCTGACTGTCTGTACGCCTCGCTCCACCAGGCGGTCCATGTCCAACGCAGATTCAGCAGCCTGCACCTCCTCAATGGTGGTCGCTGTAGCCGGATGGCGAGGCACAAACAACTGGCAACAATCTTCACCCGGCAAAGTCGAGATCTCGTAGGTGTCGATAGCTCTGGCACGTTCGATGATCTCCACCTTGTCCATGCCGATCAGTGGGCGTAGAATCGGGATGGACACCGCCGATTCGATGGTGGCCAGGTTCGGCAACGTCTGGGAGGCTACCTGGGCCAGGCTTTCTCCAGTGACGAGGGCATCGGCTCCCACCTGCCGCGCCAGTTCTTGCGCGATCCGAGCCATCAGCCGGCGATACACCACTACCCGCAGCGCCTCCGGCACATGCTGCATCACTTCATGCTGCAACGGCCCGAAAGGCACTGACCAAAGGTGAGGTGATGCCCCATACCGCATCAACACGCGGACCAGTTCAATCGACTTCACCTCAGATGTTCGCGTGACGTAGGGATAGCCATGGAAATGTACGCAGAAGGTCTCACACCCGCGCTTTAACATGCTATACACGGCCACTGGCGAGTCAATGCCACCTGACAGGAGACACACTACGCGGCCACTCACCCCCACGGGCAACCCACCTGGCCCGGCCACCCGCTCGAAGTAGAAGAATATCTCCTTGAAAAGAATTTCAATGTACACCGTCAGGTCCGGATTGTCCAGATTCACAGCCTTCCCGGTGTGCTCCTTAATTGCGGCACCGATGTCGGCGTTCACCTCGGTGGAGAGGTGTGGGAAGCGCTTGTTGCCACGCTTTGTGGCGACAGCAAATGTCTCATAACCTTCAAGCGGGAGGGTGCGCAACACGGCCCGGCGGAGCGCATTCAGCTTTAAGGGCGTCCGATAGGCCAGAGCAAAGTAGACGATGCCGAAGACGGTCTCAAGTTGCCGGCGGATGTCGCGCCAGGAAGCGGTCGGTTCCAGCTCCAGCACCAGCCGGCCTGACAACCGCCGGCCCTCGCGCACACCCAGCCCCTGGGTCCTTGCCAGCACATTCCGCAAGAGCTGCTTCTCAAACAGCGGGCGATTTCGCCCTTTGAGTCCGATTTCGTGGTAGTGAATGATTACGTAGCGATCCATGGCTCTTCTCACACTTTGCTTTTGCACTAGCGCCGGCTCGGCTGCTCAGCCAGGGTCACTGGAACAGTCAGCTCTTCGCCGTCGCGGATGATTGTCAGTTGAACGGTCTGGCCTACCTGCGTGTTCTCTTCCAGGTACAGGGTGAGGTCCCGCTGGTTCTTAACAGGCGTCCCATCGATGCCCACAATCAAGTCCCCGCCGATGGGCAAAATGAGATTGCCCACCCGAACCCTTTGGACACCCCCCCGAATGCCGGCCTGGGCCGCCGGCCCATTGGCGTAGACGGCTACCACCAGCACGCCCCGGTCCGCCGGCCAGTTCAACCCGCCCCGTCGGAAGCGCTCCGCCAGGTCTGGCGTGATATCGAAGCCGTTAAAGCCCAACCAGGGGTGAGGATAATGCCCCTTCTCGATCAGCACGGGTACCACCCGCTTCACCGTGGAAACAGGTATCGCAAAGCCGATGCCGGCAGATGCCCCGGTCGGGCTGAAGATGGCCGTGTTCACGCCAATGAGCCGGCCTTGCGAGTCCAGCAGCGGTCCGCCCGAGTTGCCCGGATTGATGGCGGCATCAGTCTGAATGACCTCTCCTAGAAACGAGTTGTTCTCGATAATGCGGCCAAGCGCGCTGATCACGCCAGTGGTTAACGTCCTCTCGAAACGGCCAAACGGATTGCCGATGGCGATGACCCGCTGCCCAACACGCAAGCCTTCCGCGTCCCCGAGCGGTATAGGCTTCAATGCCTCCGGCGGCACATCAATGTGTAGTACCGCCAGGTCATTTTGCGGATCGACGCCCACGACTTCTGCCGGCACGGATGTCTCATCCGCCAGGGTCACCTGGATCTCCTCAGCCCCTTCCACCACGTGGTAGTTGGTGACAATGTGTCCCTCAGCATCGAAGACGAAGCCAGAACCAGTCCCCTCCTGCGGGATTGGGCGGAAGAAGAAGTCGTAGGTAATCGTCCGACTTGTCACGTTCACCACTGAAGGGGCACGCTGCTCATAAACGCTGGTGACCAATTGTTCTTCGACGTCCAGCGGGAGAAGCGTGGCCAGCGGGACAGGCGTTGGCGTCAGGATGATGACATACGGCGTTTGCGTTGGGGCCGGCATGGGCGTCGCTGCTGGAGGGGGTGGAAGAGACTGGCAGCCGGCCATGGCTACCAGCACCACCCCAAGGACTCCGATCAACCGAATACTTACTCGTCGATAACGGTCAGGAAAAATTATCTTCAATCTCAGTTGGATTTTGCTCACTCCAGCACCTCAGCTCCCGTGCTCCCCTGCTCCCTCGCTCCCCCGCCCAGACATCAGTCCCCACATCACGCGCTCTGGCGTGAGGGGCAGTTGATCGAACCACACGCCAGTAGCGTCATGGACGGCCGCAGCAATGGCCGGCCCGATGGGCAACATCGCCATCTCCCCGATTCCCCGGGCTCCTAACGGCCCTTCGGGATCAGGGTCTTCCAGAATGAGTGACTCTGTCTCGTCAGGCACATCCAGAACAGTGGGAATCAGGTAAGTGGTGAGATCAGGCGTGACAATCTCCCCATTCTCGACAATGAAATTCTCAATCGTGGCGTAGCCCTGTCCCTGGGCTACACCGCCCTCGATTTGACCTTGAAGCTGCTGGGGGTTGATGGCCCGCCCGACATCATGAGCTGAGATGACGCGAACCACATGCAGTTGCCCTGTCTCGACATCGACCTCCACTTCGACGGCCTGGGCCGCGTAGCCGTAAGTGATACACGGATCACTCTCCCCTGTCTCTTCGTCAAGCGGGGTGGTCTTCCGCGCGTGATATTCGTAAGTGACAATCACCGGGTCATCATCAGTCTCGAGCCAGCGCTCCTTGGCCTGCTGAGCAGCCCGGACTGCAGCATTCCCCAACATGAACGTGAGTCGGGAGGCAGAGCAACTCCCAACCTCTGGCGCGACGGCCGTGTCATCTGTCACCAGACGCAACCGATCCAGGGGCACTTCAAGCTGGTCGGCGACAAACTGAGCCAATACCGTGTGTACTCCCTGCCCCACGTCGGATGCGCCGGCCCGCACCACCACCTCCTCGATCTCGGACTTGCCGTGCAGTTCCAGGGTGACCGTGGCCTTCTCGTCGAACCCGAAGCTGTATCCAATGTTCTTGTAACCGCAGGCAATGCCAATCCCTCGCGGTCGCGGATCGCCGATCGCGGATCGCGGATCGCGGATTGCGGATTGCGGGTTTGCCATCGCCAGTTCCTCGGCAGTTTCTCGCTTCCAGACCCCGTTTTCCTTCGTCCAACCTGCTGCCCGGGCCGCAGCTTCCAGCACCTTGGCAGCCCCCACGGGCTGGGGCACCGGCGCATTGGTCGCCTGAATAGAACCCTCGCGATAAATGTTGCGCATGCGGAACTCGACGGGGTCCATCCCTAGCTTTTCAGCCAGCTTGTTCATCTGCATCTCGGCCGCGAACTCGGCCTGGACCGCGCCGAAGCCCCGGAACGCACCGCACGGGACGTTGTTTGTGTAAACAGCACGGCCGTCCACATGGATGTTATCACATTCGTAAGGCCCTGTGGCCATTACCACCGCGTTGTTTAACACAGCCCGGCTCGAAGAGGCGTACGCGCCGGCATCCTCCAGCAGGTCCATCTGGATAGCCGTCAGTTTACCATCCCGGCTGGCCCCCCAGCGAGCCCGGATGATGTACGGATGCCGCTTGTGGTGCCCGAT